>NZ_JAXFOB010000025.1:0-17308 GCF_034180565.1 Ezakiella sp.
TTTTTCGGATGCACTCGAACAATTTTCTATTTCCTTCGAATTGTTTCAAAATTTAAGCGAAAACTTTTCGGGATGTTTTCGATTTTTTAATTTGCTCCAAACCTTTCGAGCAAATTTCCAAAAAGCTTTTCGCATCACTCCCTCAAAATCAAAAAACATATAAATAGTAAAACCTAAACTTTTCAATCCGCAATCAATTCTCAAACTAAATCTCATCTTTCGAAATTGCTCCGATATTTTTTGGAATTTTTAAGAACACAAACGAAAATGTTTTGGATTATCCCGAAGCATAACTCGAGTTTTTTGAATTATTCGAGAATAGTTTCGAGTTTTACTGAAAAATTTTTCGAGCATTCTCCGATTTTTTTCGATTGCTCCCGAAAACTTCTACATATTTTCGGAATATATTTTCCACATATGATTCAAGGGACCTCTGCCCTTTCCCAAATCGAGCTTTGCGCTTATCGCACCCGATATAAATTCTTTTGCAAGTTTCACGGACTCTGGGACGTCGTGCCCCATCGCGAGATATGATGCAATTGCACTTGAAAGCGTGCAACCCGTTCCATGTGTGTTAGGATTTTCAATGCGCTCGCCCTTAATCCAGATTTTTTCCGAATTTTTGTAGAGAAGATCGTCCGCATCGTCGGTGCTGTGTCCGCCCTTCAAAAGAATGTAGCCCTCGAAAAATTCTCCGATTTTTTTCGCCGCTTCGACCATGTCGTCTTTTGATTTTATACTTTGTCCGGTGAGTGCTTCCGCTTCGGGAATGTTCGGCGTGATGATGTCGGCGACTTTAAAGAGCTCCGAAAGAAGTGTGTCCTTCGCTCCGTCCGCCATCAGCTTCGAGCCGCTTGTCGAAACCATGACCGGGTCCACGACGATGTTTTTTGCGTTGTATTCTCTAAGTTTTTTCGAAATCACTCGAATCAAATCCGCATTCGAAACCATTCCGATTTTTACGCTGTCCGGAAATATATCCGTAAAAATCGAGTCGAGTTCTTCTTCCAAAAATTTCGGCGTGACTTCGAAAATCGATTGAACGCCCGTTGTGTTTTGAGCGGTCAAAGCCGTGATGGCACTCATTCCGTAAACGCCAAGTGCGGTCATCGTCTTTAAATCCGCTTGTATTCCTGCGCCGCCCGACGAGTCGGAGCCCGCAATTGTAAGTGATTTATGCATGGTGTTTCCTCGTCATTTCCAAAAATTTTTCCTTCAAAAGTCGCGCGCTCTCTTCCACGTCACCGCTTCCAAAAATCGCTTCGCTCACGGCAATGCCATCAATCCTTGCTCCGCTTAAATTCTCCATATTTTCGAGATTTATTCCGCCTATTGCAACAATCGGAACGCCCGCCGCTTCGTCTATTTCATTAATTCTTTTCACATCAATCGGCACGGCATCAGTTTTTGTCGACGACGGATTCACAGCGCCCACTCCGAAATAGCTTGCACCCGCCGCTTTCGAAAGAATTGCCTGCAAAATCGTTTTAACCGTTGCGCCGATAATTTTCTTTGGATATTTTTTCCGCACTTCTTTAATCGAAGCATCGCTTCTTCCCAAGTGAACACCTGCGGCGTCAACCGCTTCCATGATTTCTACATTGTCGTTTATTATGAGCGGCACTTTGTATTCGTCGCATATTTTTTTGACTTCCTTTGCTCTAAATAGAAATTCTTCGTACGGCGTGTCCTTTTCCCTGAGCTGCAAGATTGAGACTCCGCCGTCCAGTGCTTTTCGAATTGAGTTGAAAAACTCGTCGTCGTTTTTTGTCCACCGCGGGTCGGTGATTCCATACAATTTTAAATCCAAATTTATTCCTCCCTATTTTTATGGACCGAATCTATATATTCGTTTAAAAATTCCATCGGTCCGCATTTCTTATTTTTCTCCGCCAAAAGTGACGCATCACGTGAAATATCGAGCGCCGCTTTCACATTTTTAAGACTCAGCCCCTTCGAGACACTTGCAGCTACAATTCCGCCGAGCATACAACCCGAGCCGACAATGTTTTTTAACATTTCGCTTCCACCCGAAACTTTTATAAACTCGTCGCCGTCCGCCGCAATGTTCGCCTCGCCTGTCATTACAAATATTATACCATATTTCTTTGAGAGTTTTTGAAGCACTTCTATTTTTTCGTCTTCACTCATCTCGTGCTCGTTGTCCACGCCGTGACTTTTTTCGCCGTTATATATGGAAAGAATTTCGCTCAAGTTCGCTTTAATAGCTCCCGACTTTATCTCATTTAAAATTTCAAAGAAGAACTCGCGCCTATATTCGCTTGCGCCGATTCCGACGGGGTCCACGACAATCGGAATGCCCTTTTCATTCGCCGCCCGAATCGAATTTTTTATCGCTATTTTTTTATTCTCGTTTAACATGCCGAGATTTATATAGAGAGCGTCGGCATTTTTTGTAATCGATGCGCTTTCGTTATAATCGTCCGCCATAATCGGATATGCGCCCGTCGCTTTTATGATTGCCGCAACATTATAAATCGAAACATAGTTTGTAATTGCATGTATGAAATATTTTTTCATTTTCTCACCCCATATGTATAAAGCCCCGTGGCGGGGCTCTATTTAAATTTGTTTGTAATTTTTGTCATCAATATTATTAAAATTTACGGCTCCGGTGTTTTTAAGCGCAAACAATGTGATGCCTGCGATGATTGAGCCGCCGATTGTAGATACCAAAAACGGAACTACAAATGTGAAAACGCCGATTTGTGCGGCGGTTTTTCCCATAAACCAAATTGCAATCGGATAAGAAAGCATTCCACCCAAAACTCCGGTTCCAAAAACTTCGCCCACGAGAGTCGGTAACAACTTTTTAGAATATTTAAACACGAGCGCCGAAAGTAAAGCGCCGACCATTGAACCCGGAAATGCGAGAGGGCTGCCGAGACCTGCGAGATTTCTTATTAAAGATGCAATAAATGCAACTATAACATTTAAAACCGGTCCCAAAAATACAGCGCCGACAACGTTTACAAAGTGTTGAACCGGTGCGCATTTGCTTCCTGCGATTGGAAATGAGAATGTACTTCCCGCAACTGCCACTGCGATTAAAACGCCTGCAAGCGCCAATTTTTTTGTGCTGATTTTTTTATCTGCCAATTTTATCACCTGTCAAATTTTTTGTGATAAACATTCTTAAAACAAATATAACAACAACTGCGATTGCAAGTTCGATTCCAAGATATGTGGCGTTGTATTTTATTGAATATGTCCATGGATTCATATTAATTTCTTTTGCATTTTCCGCAAAGAAAATAACTCCGGAAAGAACTGCTGCGACAAATCTTCCCAAAACTCCGACAAATGTTCCGCAAAATACCGGAACGATTGATTTCTGTTTCTTAAATTGTTTTGAGAAAAGTCCCGAGAGTCCGATTGCGCCGAATGCAACCGGATAGTCCAGGATAACTTGCGGAATGCTTACAAAATATCCGCCGTTTGCGAGTTTTAAAAGTCCCAAAACAACACCTGCAAGAACACCTGTGCCAACGCCGTGTCTTAGAGAATAAAAAATAATAGGAATCATAAGTCCCAAAGTGACGGATCCGCCTTGCGGTAATTTGAAAAGTTTAATTTCTCCCAAAACAAATGCAAGTGCGACCATAATGCCGCCTTCAACCAAAATTTGAGTATTCATCTTTTTACTCATTAAAAAAACCTCCTTATTCCAATCACTGAAGATTCCCGGGGAACCTGCACAGAAAAAAAGAGGTCAAACCTTGTCCACTTCCCTCCGCCGGCATTACCCGGTTCAGGTTCATAGGGTATCTCTCAGCCCGAAGGCACCCCCAGTGATAAGTAAATTTTCGATGCTTTTGTCCTTTGGACACGGCGTGCATCATGCCGATAATGAAAAATAATTCCCGTGGATTAACCACATAAATCCATTATACATTAAATAAAATGAAATGTAAAGGAATGGAAAAAGCGTTATTATCGAACGGGTTTCAAATTTTTTTAAATATAAAAAGCCCACTTATGTGAGCTTTTTAGTCAATGTATTCTATTTAAAAGAATTGCCCGAATGCTTAAAAATTGCTATGCAGTAGCCTCTTCCGCTTTCATTTTGTCGAGCTTTTTCATCGCATACAAATAGTTAACATAGTTTCCGATTGCAGCAACTGTCCAACTGAGCGGGTAGCTTAGATAGAGTACGACCGGAGTGTGAATCGATTGAAAAATCGTTGCAATCCAAATCATTCTTAAAATACAAACCGCCGTCAAGCCTATAATCATCGGAGTGATTGAATAGCCCATTCCGCGAAGTCCGCCGACCATCGTGTCCATAATGCCACAAAGAAAATATGTCGCACTTACAACTCCAAGTCTTTCGACACCATATTTTATTACTTCCGGTTCGTCGGTGTAGAGCCTCAAAAGTTTGTCCCCAAAAATCCATGCGCCGACTCCGAGAACAAGTCCGACAACTATTACAACTCTTACGCATGTCCAAAATATTTTTTTCACACGGTCGTATTGTTTTGCGCCCATATTTTGCGATGTGAACGAAAGCGAGGTTTGATAAACCGCGTTCATTCCCATATAAACAAAGCCTTCGAGGTTTCCCGCTGCGGTGTTTCCCGCCATAACAACCGAGCCGAAAGAGTTTATGCCCGATTGAATTAAAATGTTTGAAATTGAGAAAAGCGCACCTTGAAATCCTGCCGGAAGACCGATCTTCATCATGCCGAGCGCCTTGTCTTTGCTGATTCGGATTTTGTCGAATGAGAGTTTCATATATCCGTCGGCTTTTAGAAGGCTTGCAACTGTAAGAGCCGCTGCGATATATTGCGAAATTGAGGTTGCAATCGCAACACCTGCAACGCCCATTTTAAAAACTATAACAAAAATGAGATTACAAATAACATTAAAAATTCCGGAGATTGTCAAAAAGTACATCGGTCTTCTCGAGTCACCGATTGCCCTCAAAAGTGCGGAGCCGAAGTTATAAACCATAAATCCCGGCATACCGATATAATATATTTTTAAGTATTCTCCCGCAAGTTCAATTACTTCCGGCGGCGTTTGCATAAGTCTTAGAAGCGGCATCGCAGTAAAAATTCCCGCAAATAAAACAAGTATACCCCCGAGAATTGAAATTCCGATTGCGGTGTGGAGAGTGTCCTGTGCGTTTTTAAAATCTCTCGCTCCGACATTTTTCCCCATTATAACCGAGGCGCCGAGTGAGATGCCCATAAACATAGTTACCAATAGATTTATAACAGGACCTGTTGCGCCAACCGCAGCGAGTGCGTGGTGACCTGTGAACTTTCCAACTACTATTATATCGACCGCATTGAATGCGAGTTGCAAAACCGATGTGATAAAAAGCGGCATTGCAAATAAAAAAATAGGTCCGAGTAACGGTCCCTCAAGCATGTTAACAACTTTTTTAGAATTCATTTATTAACCTCCCTATAAAACATTTCGTTATCCTAATTAAAATAATTTTAACACAGAAAATATAATATTTCAATAATTATAGTGTTACAAAAAAAATAATTTTGGTGTATAATGATAGTTAATGGAGGTTTATATGAAAAAGTTTTTTGTACGATCTTTAATTTTTATACCGACAATTATTTTACAAATATTTTTGTACAGTCTACTTTTCGGATTTTTAAAAGAATTTGCGAATATAATTATTCCAATCACAAATTTGCTCGCAATCGGTTTTGTACTCTATCTACTTTCAAAAAGAATGGAAAGCAATTACAAGATTTCCTGGATAATAGTCATCATTCTCGCTCCGGTTTTCGGTGCGGTCCTCTATTTGCTGTTCGGCAACAAAAAGACATCCAGGGGTTTAAATAGCAAAATTATGAAGTCGCGCTTCGATTTGAACCACAAATTTAAAGACACGTATTTAATTGATTCAACCGCCGACAGAAACCTCGGTCATTTCAAACAAATAGAAAAATTGACCGGCATGCCGACCTACAAGTGCGAAAATGCAACATATTACGAAAGCGGAGAAGCATTTTTCGAAAATCTTATTGAAGAACTGAAAAAGGCAGAGAAATTTATTTTTGTAGAATTTTTTATAGTTGAAAACGGAGAGCTCTTTAAAGAAGTTTCAGACATTTTGATAGAAAAAGTCAAGGAAGGCGTCGACGTCAGATTTATGTATGACGACTTCGGAAGTCTTATGAAATTTTCGCTCATCGATTTGAAACGTTTAAAAGATGGCGGTGTGAAATGTCTTTTGTTCAATCCGGTTAAGTTTTTGGACCCGAGACTCAATAACCGCGACCACAGAAAAATGGTTATTGTGGATGGCGAAATCGCATTCAGCGGCGGCAACAATCTTGCGGATGAGTATGCAAACATCATCGAGCGCTTCGGCTATTGGAAAGACGTCGGCTTTAGCATAAAAGGCAATGGCGTGAATGTTTATTCATATATGTTTATGGAATTTTGGAACGCTTTTTCAAGCGACAAAATCAGCGAAAGCTTTCTTGACGTCGTTCATTCCGAGGAGGATGAATACGATGGAATTGTCGCATCCTACTACGATTCGCCGTTTTTTGAAGACGCGGTTTCAAACTCTCTTTATGTGGACATTCTAAGCGCCGCAAAGGACTATGTTTGGATTTACACGCCTTATCTCATTCTTCCAAACTCGCTTAACGATGCAATCATTCGAGCATCGCACAGAGGAATCGACGTGCGCATAATTATGCCGGGGATTCCTGACAAAAAGATGGTCTACCGCTTCGGCAGAAGTTATTATTCGGACCTTCTCTACGCCGGTGTTCGCATTTTCACATACACACCCGGATTTTTGCACGCAAAGGCAATCCTTTCGGACGACAATCTCTGTGCAATCGGAACTGTAAATCTCGATTTCAGAAGTCTTTATTTGCACTTCGAAAACAATTCTCTCTTTTATCACTCGAAGATTTCGATGGATTTGAAAAGAGATATGGAAAAATCTTTTTCCGAGTCTGCGGAAATTTATCGCTCGAGCATTAATCCGAGCATATTTAAGCGAATAAATGACTCAATATTCAGGATTATCGCTCCTTTATTTTAATTTCAAATTATTTTCAAATTTGTGATAAAAATCACTTGACATACCATTCGTTATCAGCTATAATTGAACTTACAATCAAATTCATCAAGAGCGGTGGAGGGACTGGCCCTATGAAACCCGGCAACCTGTTTAACAAACGTGGTGCTAATTCCAGCGGCAACGCCGAAAGATGACGCTAATACGAGTGTAACTCTTTATCTTTCGGTAAAGAGTTTTTTTATTATAAGGAGAACTATATGATAGAAGCAAAAAATTTAACAAAAGAATATCATGTGGACGGGCAAAGATTTAAAGCTGTCGACAATGTCAGCTTCGAAGTCGATAAAGGTGATATTTTCGCAATTATAGGTCTTTCAGGTGCGGGAAAATCCACCCTTGTTCGTCTCTTAAACAGACTCGAAGAACCGGACGAAGGAAATGTTTTAATCGACGGAGTGGATATAATGAGTTTGAGAGAAAAAGAACTTCTTGAAATAAGAAAGAGAATTGCATTCATATTTCAAAACTTCAATCTCTTTAATCAATACTCGGTCATAGAAAATGTTATGTATCCTTTGACCTTGACAAACAAAAAAATCGACAAAAAGAAAGCGGCACAAGAAGTGCTCGACTATGTCGGACTCATCTCAAAGGAAAAGGCTTATCCGAAGGAACTCTCCGGCGGGCAAAGGCAAAGAGTCGCAATCGCAAGAGCGCTTGTGACAAGACCTGAAATAATTCTCTCGGACGAAGCGACAAGCGCGCTCGACCCTGAAAGCACGAGAATAATAACCGACCTCTACAAAAGAGCGAGAGATGACTTTGAAACCACAACGATAATGATTACCCACCAAATGGAAGTCGCAAAGGACACCTCAAACAAAATCGCCGTTATGGAAAAAGGTCGAATCATCGAATCGAACAGCACGGTCGAACTATTTAGAAGTCCGAAATCGAAACTTGCGCAAAGCTTTGTAAAAAAAGCGGCGCCTTCAAATATAATCGACATTTCGAGCTTCGAAGGAGTTGTAAAACGACTTTCATACACAAAGCGCACCGTAAACACGCCGGTTTTAAACGACACAATCAAAAAATTCGACGTAAATATAAATCTCATCGAAGGAAATATAAACAATATCTCAGACGACCAAGTCGGATATATGATTGTTGAATTTAAAGGCGAAGATGCGGAAATATTCAAAGCTCTGCAATTTTTAAAAGAGCACAATGTAGAAATAAGCGAGGTGTTATAAATGAGAATTAAAGAAATTTTTGACATCGTCCTTCCGGCAATTCCGGAAACGCTCATAATGATATTTGTTTCGGCGCTAATTGCATTTATAATCGGACTTCCTTGGGCAATAATCACATATATGACTCGCCCTGATGGACTTAAGCCGAACAAAGTTGTGTACGCAATTTCAAACGGACTCATAAACATCTTCCGCAGCTTGCCTGCAATCATATTAATCATAATACTTGCTCCGCTTTCGAGAATAATCATCGGAAAGGCAATCGGAACCGCCGCCGCAATCGTTCCATTAACATTTGCAGCCGCACCGTTTGTCGCAAGACTTTTTGAAGGATATTTCCTCGAAGTCGAACCGGGAATAATCGAAGCCGCAAAATCAATGGGCGCAAACAACACGGAAATCATAAAAGTTATATTAAAAGAAACATTCCCTCAAGGAATATTGGGAATCACAATGACAATAATAAACCTCGTCGGCTACTCCGCAATGGCGGGAGTCCTTGGAGGCGGTGGCCTCGGCGACATCGCAATAAGATATGGATATCAAAGAAACCAAATTGATGTCCTCTGGTGTTCGGTATTGATTATCGTTATAATTGTGCAACTCGTACAATTTATCGGTAACTCATTATATAAAATTACTAATAAAAAATAGAAAAGGAGATTTTAAAATGAAGAAATTATTTTTATTAATCGTAACAATTGCACTCGCATTCACAGGATGCAAAGGAAAAGACAACACAACCACAACCACTGATGGCGGAAACGACGCTTCCGACAACAAAATCGTATTCGGAGTTTCACCGGTCCCACACGCAGAAATCACAGAAGCACTTCAAGAAGAATTCAAAAAAGAAGGACTCGAAGTTGAAGTAAAAGTATTTGACGACTATGTACAACCAAACCTTGCACTTGATCAAGGCGACATCGACGCAAACTTCTACCAACACCTTCCATACCTTGAAAACTTCTGCAAAGAAAGAAATATCGACCTCGTTTCAATCGGAAAAGTTCACATCGAACCGATCGGAATCTACAGCGACAAAATTAAATCGCTCGACGAACTAAAAGACGGCGACTCTGTTCTAATTCCAAGCGACCCGACAAACGGACGTCGTGCACTTCTTCTTCTCGAAAAAGCAGGACTCATCACACTCACAGACAACACAAAAGAAGACTTGACAGAAAAAGACATCAAGGACAACCCGAAGAACTTGGACTTCAGCGCTGCTGACCCTGCAAATGTTGCAAACCTCTACAAAGACGTTACAATCGCAGCAATCAACACAAACTTCGCATTGGGCGCGGGTCTGAACCCTTCAAAAGATGCACTCATCCTCGAAGACAAAGACTCACCATATGCAAACATCATCGCAGTTAAAAAAGGCAACGAAAACAAAGAAAAATTCCAAAAACTTATAAAAGTCTTCAACTCTGAAGCATGCAAAAAATTCATCGAAGAAAACTACAACGGGGAAATATACCCGGCATTCTAATAAAAGCGGCCATATGGTCGCTTTTTTATTGAGTGATTGTGTGGGAGTTTTTATTAAAATCAAATTTTTTGCCTTTCCTAATTGATTAAAATGTCATCTATCTCTTATCGCGAAACTTAAAACCCTCAACTTAATATCATCTGTACTTAAGGGTTCAATTCCTCTTTCCCGCACCCTGTTAATTATTAATAAAATCCAATAATCCTAATTTTAACCCATCAAATGCAAGTGGGATTTTAAAGAAGCCATAAATTTAAAAATGCAAACTATCTCCTTCTAATCTAACTTATTCAGACCATCATATAATTCATTAAAAGATTTTATTTTATTCATCCTTCCAAATGAAAACTCCTTATTTTCACCAAATTCTAATAAGAAACATTTTGCCAACTCCTCAACGGTAACCTCAAGTGTTTCAAAAAATGTTTGATAAGCAAAATTCTGTTCCTTGCTTCCTTCTTCAAACATATTAATTATCATCGACTCGCAAACTTGGTCCAAAGGATACATCTTTATGTGCATGAGCTCATGAACGATAGTTTCTTCAATGTTTTCATCTTTTGGATTTGATGCATTTAACATTAATATCGCCTTTTTATCAGTTGGATCAATCTTAAAATCCCCTGTCTTCTTCCAATCCTCGTCCTCTATAAACTCCAACCTAATATCCCACTCCGGAACTATTCTGAGTTTTTTTGTATACTTATCAAATAAATCTTTTGCCTTTAACTTATCCATATTTAACCTCCAATCTTATTAAAAATCTGTAATCTCAGTCCAACATAATAAATAAACCGAAATTTGCATTTGATTAATAAATCAAAATAAAAAGCTCATAATCTTAGTAAAAAAATCATAATTCCACTAATCAATAGAGCGACTACTGCCCATAAAAATCCGTCTATAACTTTTTGATATGGTCGTTTTGCCTTTTCTTCAATTTTCTGAATCTCATCTAATCTTTTTCCTTCGGTGAATGCTACAATCTCCTTATATGTTTGAATATCATTATCTTTCTTAATTTTATCAACTTTGATTGCAAAAAACATAGCACCACCCACTAATACAAAATATGGAATAAAGCCATACAAGCCAATGAATTTAAGCATCGGCATCAGCGAGATAGTTGCTACCAACATTAAAATCACCATCATTGTTGCATAGAAGTTCAGTTTTTTAACATCTTCTGAATTAATTTCCTTTTTCATTTGTTCAACATCTCCTTTAATTAAATTATCGATGGATATTTCAAAAACTTCACTTAGTAATACAATACTGTTAATATCAGGATAACTCTTATTGTTTTCCCAATTCGAAATAGTTTGTCTCGAAACATAAACTCTTTCTGCAAGTTCTTCCTGCGAAAATTCTTTTTCGCCTCTGTAGTATTTTATTTTATTTCCAAGTTCCATAAAATCCATACCTCCTTTCAAAATAATTATATTTGAGATGTTCTATTTTTCCATCAAATCCTCTTTACATCAACGTCTTTTTTATGTCAAAACCTTTTTACATAGCCTAAATCACTGAATCTAGCAGCGTTTTGCTCGTGAATTCAAATTCATCTAAAGTTATTATACCACGTTTAAAATATTATTGAATGCACGAGATTAATTAATAATTTTTTCCACCAACCACATATTGTTTTGTTCTGATTTTTTCTACAATATAAAAACCCACTGGAACATACTCAATTTAGGTCTAGTTTCCAACCATCTTTGATACAATTAAGCCATTTCTCTTGACCCTGAAACTCTTTACATTTGGGCATAGAAAAGCACCTACTAAGTACAATTAAGTGCTACCTATGATTATTGATATTTATTATTTAGATACTCTTCATTTGCCTTTATGAGCTTCTTATAGTAATTATCATAGCTCTTGCTAAATTTTCTAATAAGTGGAATTGCTATTTCATAATAATGATTTTCCTTCATAAAGTTTTTAAGCTTATCCTGAATCTGTTTCATCATGCTATTTTGATACTCTTCACTATTTTTATAGCTCTCATAATGAGAAATTACATCTTCATTATCTTTCATCCACTTTTCCGGATTCTCAACAGCATCGAGTTTAGCCTGATTTATATCCTTTAATGTTTTCATATCAAACGATGAACTAATCTTCTCAATGTATTTTTTCTCTTCTTCAGTTAATTCAAACGAAGGAAGTCTATCAAGATAATCTATATATTTGTAAAATGAATCCTTACCGTCATTTTCTAATGGTTCATTCAAAAATGGTTGATAGGCGGCAAAGAACATTTGTCCAAAATATCCCGGAAAAGCAATTTCCAGTTTTTCATAGATAGTTTCTTCCACCTCAAGTGATGAAACTTTCTCATTGATTAGTTCATTGCTTTCGCCTTTAACAATCATTTCCAGTATTGCATTCCTTTTTTCATCAAGGTCCAATTGATGTTGCTTTTTCCTTAAAACAGAAGACAGAGTGTCACCGCCTGACGATATGCACTGACTAATATCTGAGATATTCATTCCCAATTTTCTAAATATAGACACCTTTTTCAGGATTTCTAAATCCTCTGTACTATAGTCTCTATAACCATTCTCTGATTTCTGAGGATGAATGAGTCCTTTATCCTCATAGTATTCGATTGCCTTTCTAGTTAAACCCGTTTCTTTTTGAATTTCACTTCTTAACATGGTTATCTACCTCCTTTGATTAAAGGATAATACGGTCCCCAACGGACATGTCAAGCCCCATACACTATATAAAATTCCCACTTATCTATAAACCAAAACAGTGCCTCAACATTTTTGTGAAGTACTTATTTTCTTTTTGATAAATCTTATTCAAACCGACACTCAAACCGACAATTTATTGTCGCTTTTAACTGTACAATCTATCAAAAAAAGACCATAACACTTAAGTTATGATCTAATTTTTATCCAAATGTAAACCACTTGGAACTATTCTATATTTATCCATCCCTAAACACGCTGTCTATTTGCGAGAAGCCGTAAGATTCACCAATCGAGCATCGCTCACACACTCTCTCTTGGGCTAGGGCTTCGAAAACGTATGCATTTCAAAAATTATAATTTAATTTCTACGCCCTTGGATCTTAATGATTCAATTAATTTTCTTTCTTCATCTGTTAAAGTTTGGTCTTTTCCGCCAGCATGGTCTGCATACCATGCATCGAAAATTTCAATAATTCTATCAGCTAATCTGATGTCCCTTTCACGAATTTGCTCTAATTGCCAATCTATAACGTTAGATTCTGATAGCTCTTTAACTATATAAATTTTAGATTTTTTATACAACTCTTTCTTCTTTTCAAAGTATCCATTGCTTGCAATGATATTCAGTTTCTTTTCAAAAGGAATTTTGTTGCCCAAATGTTCAATAGTTTCGTTGACCTCTTCTTCTGAAGAACTTGGAAAATACGAGCTCTGCCATTTATTCGGAAGAATGTGTTCTATTTCCCACTTGTCAGGCAACAATTCATTTTGTTTGTCATTATCATAAGCAATTAACTTCAAAAGCATTCGGACAACATTCTTGTGGGGGTTTTTAAGTTCATCGCGAATTACATTTTTATCCACTGGTCTGAATTCAAATTGAGGATTTTCATTAATAATAATGTCGGCATTTAAATTTAATATGCTTTGTTTTACAACATTGATTGTTGGCGTTACTATATATCGACTACATAAATTTACAAAGAGTTTCTTTAAAAATTTAAGAAAATTAATTTCAAAGTCGTCTTTATCTTTGTAAGATAAATAATAATTAATAACTGGATACTTCCAAAACTCATTTGGATATGATGTAAGTATATCCAAAACCTTTAAAATATCAATATTTTTTGACCAGGCTTCGCCTTCGAGCTCCTCTCTATTTTTAACCACAGACCAAAAATTTAGAATTGTACTCAAATTATCCAACAAATCTTGTTCATAAAGTCTGCTAAATGCGTTTGATGAATAATATTTTCTCAATCCTGGAGTAGTTGTCTTTTTATCATTATCTTTAGCTCTTAAATAAAACATATAATAATAAAATAACTTTTGGATACCCTCATCAGCATAATCTGCATTTGAGCTAATATCCTGCCATTTTTGAATGAATTCATCCCTAGACTCAGGATTTTTTATATTATTATATATTTTTGCCTTAAAAATATCAGCATCAGATAGAGGCAGTCCCCTATCATTAAGTGTTGAAAATATTGTAAGAGCAGTATCTTGGCTATCTGCCCTAATTGGAAGAACTATAGCCTTATTTAAAATATTATATACAAAATTATAAAAAGTTAAGGGTTCATCTTTTGCATATTGATCAATTAAATCCTGAAATAAAAGATAATTCTTTGAATAATTATCCTTGGCATCCCTTTCAGCAACGCCAGTTTCAATAATATTCTTTAACAAATTATTGTACTCAGATTCAAATGCTCTTGACTCCAATAAGGTTTTACTCTTATCAGGCTCGCCGCTAAGCTTGTCTGTCTCCCATAGAACCGGTTCAATTTGATTTATAAAATTATTTTGCTCCTTAGATGGATCCATTTTCTCAATTTTGCTGTATAAAGCCCTTAGCAATAAACAAAGGGTTGTTATCCTTTGTTGGCCATCTATGATTTCCTGCTCATTATTATCATTTGTAAAAGAAACAATCGTGCCTAGAAAATATGGTGAATCTAAATTTTGCCTAGTGTATTCAACAAAGTCATCAAAAAGAGTTTGGACTTCATCTTCACCCCAGGCATAAGGCCTCTGATATTCAGGAATAACAAACCTACTCTCTTTACCTTGTCTTAAAAAATCTTGTATTGAACTCCCATTTTTATTATCAATAGTTGTAGTCATAAAATTCCTCCTTTTGTTTTAAAATTTGTCTGTACTTTTATTTAAAATTATTATAACATATCAAATTAATAATTTCATAAAAAAGCCCACTCTATATTGTGATCTTTAAAAAAATTCTATTCTATATTTATCCAGTTCTAAACACGCTGTCTATTTGCGTGATAAAACGGAATTATTTCGCGCTGTGCAGAATGTTTAGGAGTGAGGCGTAGTCATACCTACGCCGCAGCGACTAAATCATTCGAACAAGCGAAATAAACCGTTTTAGCCGCAAATTTATTCCCATTCTTCTTTTCAAACGTCCGATATATCCCAAACCATTCAAAATACTAGGTCCTATTTTTTAGAATATCACTAAATCCACCTAATTATAGGACGTTTTCAGATTTTTAGTCCCGTCCCAGTCCCAGTACCGGAGAAATTATATTCATAAATTTTAAATGAAATATAATACGTTAATCTACCATGCTTAAAAAATCTTGTATCATTTCTGTTAATTCATATCTTTCAGTTCCATCAGCATCAATGTACTTCTCTGCATCTCTAATTTGTACTGCAGTCATTTTAGGCCATAATTTTTCTAAAACATCATTAGGAGACATTCTTATGGCAGAACCAATTTTCTTTTTAGCGTCTTCTGTTTCTGAGAATTGTGAGTCAAATACTTTTTCGTCTATACAATCAATACTAATATAATTTTCTGGTTCTCTTTTTCTAGTAACATATGCTTTTATGCCTTTATCTAATAAATTTTTTACCTGTTTACGATTTCTTTCCTCATCAGCAGTTCCTTTATCAGAGTCCAACAAAATTCCCCAAGGTATTGAAAATTGTTCTGCTATTTTTTGTGTTATCCAATGTTTAAGATTCCCACAACCACCTATTGGTACGATTGCTATATTTTTTTCATCAAATGTATTACTTACATAATTACTTTCTTTTAATTTATGTGCTGTATGTTTGAGAAAAATAACATCAGATTTACCTTCGACTAGAATAAGTGCTTTAGCATTGCTACTAAAAGGTTCTGGTAAAACTCCTAGCATTTCTGCTATTTGCTTATATACTTCATCCGAACTGTCCCTTACTAGTGTAACCTTATCAGTCTTATCTACTAATCTTAAACTATTTAGCGGTAAGAGACCACAAATTGCAGGTGTATGTGTTGTAACTATCACTTGAGCATTATCTTTTTTTGATATTTCCAAAAAAGCCTCTACAAGTAATTTTTGATGTAATGGATGTTGAGATGTTTCTGGCTCTTCAAAAGCATAAATTATTGAACTGTTTTGATCATCTTCAGATAATTGTCGTTCTGCTTCCGCTCTAAAAAAATTTAATAGAACTAATCTTCTGACTCCACTCCCTCTTTTATTCATAGGTATATTATCATCTGAATTTATTGTGAGTTTAAATAAAGAATCAAAATTAGGCTCAGTTTTAAATTCAGGTGTAAGAGATGTAGCTAATTCACTGTTCATATCTTTAAGTTTATTTAAAGTTCTATTTGCAGTATCTAACGCTTTTTTTCTAACTTCTTCTTTGATTACGTTAAGTTCTTTTTCTACTTCTTGCAAAGCCTTTTGTACAGCAACTTTCATCGGATCTGTTATTTCTTTATCTGTGTCAGAGCTAGAACGATCTGATTGGAAAAGAGCATAATAGGGTAAATATGCTTCTAATTTACTATATATTTTTTTCGAATCTTCTTTATCAACAGGAACATCTGTAGTGACTAAATTTAATTTCTCATTTTCCTTCCATATAGCTTGCCTCAAACTAACACTACTTCTTGCATCATATTTTGATTCATCAATATTAAGATCTTTTGCTCGTTGTTTTAAATCTTTAATCTTTAACGTTAATAAATCATTAAAGTTTTCATCAGAAGGATGATTGCAAACTATAAATGTAGAAGGTTTCGGTTTTGCAGCACTGGCTTTAAATACTTTTTTTATTTCCAGCAAACCATCAGCGTTTAGTAAAAATTCTTTTTTTAATGTCGTTTCAGAAGAAGCATCTATAGAAATCGACTCTAAAATCGGAGAAAAAACACAAGTTATCTCTATTAATTCATCTCCTTGACTATGGTTTATAGATAAGTCTTCTTTTTCACATACAACGATCTTATTATTAAAAAATATCTCCAAAGCTTCTAGTATAGTAGATTTACCAGAATCATTTTTACCAACTATAGTTGTAAGGTCATCTATTTTTATAGATACCTCATCTTTATATCCTCTAAAGTTTCTAATTTTTACACTATTAAGCTTCATTGACCTTTCCTTTCTATTATCAACATTTTATATTTTTTAAATTATAATCATTTTTACTCATAATTAAATCTATTCATCAGTAAAGATAAACTATAGTTTAGGAACTATAGAATTATTATCTATACCATTTTTAATAATGTCCCACCTTGCAGCTTTAATTTTATTTAGCAATTTCCTGCGACCATTGGGAAATATATTAATATATAAACTCATTATCCTAGAAAAGCTGGTGTCTAAATCAACTTTCTTATTTGTCTTATCTTCTATCTCACATAAAATACTTGTGTAAAATGATTCAGGAAAAACAGATTTTGACTCTGTGCTTATACCTGCACCACAAAAAAGAACTAAATTGTTTTTCAAAACGGACTCAATAATCTCTTCAGGCATATCAAAATTTTTATTGTTTTTAC
>NZ_JAXFOB010000029.1:0-19632 GCF_034180565.1 Ezakiella sp.
CGCACCATAAACATATCAAATTCACCGCTTATTATCTTATACTCCAAATCGCGAAACCCGAAGAATATCGAGTTTATCGAAATGAATAAAAAATTAAAACCGATCAGCAATAATATTTTATTATAATTCCAATTTTGAAATTTCACTCCAACGTTTTTCAAAGCTATCCAAAATATAAAATTATTAAAAATAGTTATGAGCACTCCAAAAACTGTAGAAAAAGATTCAAACTTAAATTCCAACTTGTTTTTTGTATAGAGTGTCAAATATCTTTTGAGCAATTTAAAATTTTTACTTATAGAATACATACAACAGCTCCTCAAGATTCGGACTTCTAAAATAAAATTCATTCGGCGGCAATTTGTCCAAACTATGACTTTTAATCATTATAGCTTCTTTCTCAGGAATAATATATTTATACTCTCCATGATTTTCTTCCACAAAAAACTTTGTATCAATTTCTAAATCCAATTTAGAAATTAAAACCAAATTTTCATCCTGCATTTTTCTAAAATCTTCGTGCGTTATATCAAGAAGCTTCCGCCCTTTGTTAATCAAAATAATGTTGTCACACAACTTTTCAACATCGACCAAATCATGTGTCGTGATTAGAATAGTCTTCCCTTCAGCTCTAATATCGTTTAGAATTTTTCTGAATGCAAGTTTCGAAGTTATGTCGAGTCCCAAAGTCGGCTCATCGTAAATCAAGAGTTCCGGCTCATTTATAAGACTTACCAATATCTCAATTTTTATCCTTTCGCCCAAACTCATATTTCTCACCTTTTTGTCGACAAGATTTGTGGCATCTATAATTTTCGCATATTTGTTTATAGTTTTCTCATAATCTTCATCCGAAATATTATAAATATCTTTCATCAACAAAAGAGATTCCTTTGCGGCAAGATTATACCAAAGTGAGGAACGATTTCCAAACATTATTCCATATTTCTTCGAGAGCGTTTTTATATCTTTTCCCGGATTAAATCCCATAACATTTATTTCTCCGCTGTCGGGCAATAAAATTCCGGCAATCATCTTAATTATTGTACTTTTCCCTGCCCCGTTCGGCCCGATAAGTCCGGCAATCTTGCCTTTAGATATTGAAAAACTGATATCTCTGACTCCATCTCCACCTTTATAAATCTTCGAAACATTTTTTAATTCAACATAGTTCATAACTTTCTCCAAAAATAAATTGTATAACAAAATTCTGATTCATCTAATAGAAACGTTAATATTATTTAGCTTTTTAATGATAAATCCCAAGGAATTATCCCGCTTAGGTCATTTATGTAGCATTAATTTTCACTGCATATCACTTTTAATCTACTTTAATTATACATTATTTAATAATGAAATCCAAACGTTAAAATTAATATCCACTAAAAAACTCCTATCGGAGTCTATCCCAATAAGAGTTTTCATGTCAGTGTATCAATTACACCATTTATATTCTATTTATTTTCATTTGCAATTTTCTTTACTGCTTCTGCAACTTTTTCAGGAATTGTCATATCCATCGGATCCGGAATAACGTGGTCAGCGTCAAGTTCGTCTCCGACAATGTCTGCAATTGCGTGTGCAGCTGCCATATTCATTTCAGGAGTGATTTTCTTTGCACGTGCATCGAGAGCCCCTCTAAAGAGTCCAGGGAAACACAATACATTATTGATTTGGTTAGGGAAATCGGAACGACCGGTTCCAACAACCTTTGCGCCAGCTTCTTTTGCTTCGTCAGGATAAATCTCAGGAACTGGATTTGCCATTGCAAAAATGATTGCATCCTTGTTCATGCTCTTTACCATTTCCTTTGTAACAGCGCCTGCAACGCTTACACCGATAAATATATCGGCCCCTTTCATTGCATCTGCAAGAGTTCCTTTTTCGTTGTTTTCATTTGTAATTTCAGCAACTTCGTTTTTAATCCAGTTGTTTCTTTCGTTTCCTCTGTAAACAATTCCCTTTGAGTCGAGAATCAAAATGTGTTTAACACCCAAACCTCTCATCATTTTAAGAATTGCAACACCTGCTGCACCGCATCCGTTTATGACAACTTTTACATCTTCAGCTTTTTTGCCTACAACTTTAAGTGCATTTATAACACCGGCGGTAACAACGATAGCAGTTCCGTGTTGGTCGTCGTGGAAAACAGGGATGTCGAGTTCTTCAACGAGTCTTCTTTCAATTTCAAAACATCTCGGAGCAGCAATGTCTTCAAGATTTATGCCTCCAAATGTAGGTGCAATCATTTTAACTGTTTCAATGATTTTTTCGGTGTCTTGCGAATCCACCAAAATAGGAAAAGCATCTACATTTCCAAAATGTTTGAACAAAATTGATTTTCCTTCCATAACAGGCATGCCGGCTTCTGCACCGATATTACCAAGACCCAAAACTGCTGAGCCGTCTGTAACAACAGCTACGAGATTACCCTTTGCGGTGTATTTGTATACATCTTCTTTGTTTTCAGCAATCTTTTTGCATGGTTCAGCAACACCAGGTGTGTATAAAAGTGCCAAATCATCTTTTTTGGTTAACGGATATTTGGATTCAACCTTAATTTTGCCCTTATAATCTTCGTGTAATTTAAGTGCCTTTTCCTTGTAATCATGTGTTTCGCTCATTCTCTCAAAAACCTCCTCAATAGAAACTCTATTAACATTTATATTTTGTGTGTAAAACTTCTCAAAAACTTCATCCAGTATCGTAAAATATTCTATTTCCCCTGTACCGAGAAGTGTTGAAATTATCGTGGAAAATCCACCGGCATCAGCCGCTTCCAAATCCGCCCTCACATTGAGTCCTGAGTTTTTCAGCCTATTTTGCAAATTCAGAAAACTCCTTTTCATAAGCTCATATTCCAAGGCTCCGGTGCTTATTCTCGAACATTTTCTACCCTTGTACGGATTGTTTAAAGGTCTGTCCAAAATCAATCGAATCTTCTTGTTTCTGTCGCTTATAATTTCCGGAACCTCTAACCTGTCTATGTAGTAGACATTTAATCCAAGCGGTTTCAGTTCATTGTCGTTCTTGTCAAAAAACTTGAACCCGAACTCCGAAAGAAATCCCATTCCAAAATCAGTCGTATTAAGAAATCTCACATCCAAATATACTATATCATAAAATTCAAATAATTTCAAAATCTCTTTTCCAACTAAAGTAGAAGCGTCCTTGAGCTTTATTTTGCCACCTTCGTGAGGCGTATACAGAACAGCCCTTTCGTTTATTATATCTATATCTTTTTCATTTACATATTTATTTCCAAAAAAATAAATTCTATCTATCATCAGAATCTTCCTCTCAACTATATATACCCCATTAACAGTAATATTCACATTTTTTAAACCAAAGAACAAAATTTCGGATAAAAAATATATTCCAAATACTACTTTTTTATGCTATAATAGTTTAAGAGGTGATTCATTTGAAGAAATATATGACAAGAGATTCAATAAAAAGTTATTTACTTATTTTAGTCGGAATTACAATGGTAGGTCTAGGAGTGCACTTCTTCCATTCGCCATTTCACTTGGCGGTCGGCGGCGCATACGGTATCGGTGTTGTGCTCTCTGAATTTACCGGACTTCAACCGGGAGACATAATGTTAATTGTTAACGGAGTATTATTTATTCTCGCATTTTTACTTATCGGCGCCTCATTCGGCGTAAAGACTATTCTTGCAAGTCTCGGTACATCCGGCGTTGTCAAAATTCTAGAATTTATTGCACCAAATCCGAAGAGCTTATCCGGCGACATAATGCTCGATTTAATTTGCGGTGTTATTTTATCCGCAATAGGCATCGGAATCGTTTTTAACCAAGGTGCATCAACCGGCGGAACTGACATTTTGGGAAAAATTGTAAATAAATTTACAGGTGTTGACATAGGAAAAGCCGTTTTGTATTGCGACTTTTTAATCACTCTAGGTGCAACTTTGGCATATGGACCGAAAACCGGACTCTACTCGCTATTCGGCGTTGTTATAAACGGACTTATTATCGACTATGTAATTGACGGTATGAATATGGCAAAGGAAGTCACAATTGTTGCTGACGACCCGGCTCCAATAGTCCACTTTATACATCACGAACTTATTAAAACATGTACTCTCTACGATGCGCACGGAGCTTATAGCGGCAAACCGAAACAAGTCATCGTAACAATTCTCGACAGAAGAAGCTATGTACAATTAAAAGAGTTTTTAAAATCTTCCGACCAAAAAATATTTACATGGATAAAAAATTCATCCGAAGTGCACGGTGAAGGTTTTAGAGCAATAGAATAACAAAAAAGCATGATTGAATTTACAAAACGTAAATCATCATGCTTTTATTTTTACTCATAACGAAAATTACACCAAATAAGTTAAGCAAGTATAAATTCTACATATATACTCAATCTTATCTTTATTACTTAAAGAATTCTTCGTATAAATTCTTTTCGCTCGATTTTATTTCTTCGAGCGATACATTTGATTTTAGAACTTCTCTTTCTTTCATATCTTCGACCTTGTATGAGTTGTCCTTGTCTTTAATAATCTTTACTAGCAAAACGCTCTTGACACTCTCCTCTTCGCCTTTATAAATCTCTATATAAACTGTATCAGAGATATCAAAGTCCGGCTTCCACCAAAATTCATCTCCGGAATTTAGTTTCAAGCTTTTCACAAACTCATGCGGGCTTTTTAAAAATACAAATCCTTCTTTTGTTTCAATATAATACTTTTCGTTTTCTCCCTTCAATTTAAACCCTGTGTTTAAATCGAAATCAACTCCCGCAAAATGCCGATGGTTCTCAAAATTATCCACTGAAAGTTCTGTCTCTTTTCCAAAAACGCTGTCCGATTTTCCGCACGACGTTATAATAAGACTCACGGTAATAATCATTAATAGCAAATATTTCTTTTTCATAATATTATGTCTCCTCCATTTCTATAAAAAATATATGAAATTTAATTCTCTCATTTTTTCTCCATAACATTTTAAAATTATTATTCTTTGTTTCAACTCATCCACCAATTAAATCTTAGATTTACATATTACAATTAAATTATACATCAAAAAAAAAAAAAAAAAATACAACAGTTTTTATAATTTTTTTAATATCTATACAAAAAGACTCTTTTAAAATAAATTAAAAGAGTCTTTTATATTACATACCTTTATCTTCTTTATCCTGTCTTCTTAGTTCTCTCAAAATTTCCGTCATTGAAAGATCTCCTAAAATTTCAGGCTCTTCAATTCTTTCTTCTGGTTCTTCATGTTCTTTGATATATAGAGGATCATCTTCCGCAAGTGGAACTTTTACATTCATATATCTCTTCATACCTGTTCCTGCAGGGATTGTCATACCGATAATAACATTTTCCTTGAGTCCTACGAGATGGTCTTCCTTACCTTTGATTGCTGCATCCGCCAAGATTCTTGTAGTTTCTTGGAATGATGCTGCGGATAAGAACGAATCAGTTGCAAGAGATGCTTTTGTAATTCCGAGGAGTGCTCTTTCACCCGTTGCAGGAATCTTACCTTCAGCTTGGAGTTCCTTGTTTTGTTCTCTGAATTCATAGAGCGAAACAAGTGTGCCCGGAATGAATGTGCTGTCTCCGGCATCATCAATTCTCACACGTGAGAGCATTTGTCTAATGATTATTTCAACGTGCTTGTCGTTGATATCAACCCCTGACATTCTATATGTTCTTTGAACTTCCTTAACAATATATCTTTCAACGCCTTTGACGCCTTCGATTTTAAATATATCGTGCGGGTTAATAGAACCTTCTGTGAGCGGATCTCCCGCATTCACAACGTCACCTTCGTGAACCTTTAGAGTCGAACCGAAAGCAATTTGATATACTTTGGATTCTTCTTCATTTTCAACTATAACTTCACGTTTCTTTTCGTCGCCCGCAAGTGTAACTTTTCCTGAGATTTCAGTTATAACAGCAACCCCTTTAGGTTTTCTTGCTTCGAAAAGTTCTTCAACTCTCGGCAAACCTTGAGTGATGTCGTCAGCCTTAGCAACACCGCCGGAGTGAATGGTTCTCATTGTAAGCTGAGTTCCAGGTTCACCGATTGATTGTGCTGCAACGATTCCGACTGCTTCACCGATGTCAACTCTGTTTCCGTTTGCAAGGTTTTTACCATAACATTTTGAACATACGCCGTGTTTTGCGTTACATTGAAGAACAGATCTTACTTTAACACTTTCGATTCCGATATCTTGGATATGTTTTGCCATTTTTTCGGTTATGAGTTCATCTTTTGTGCATATGACTTCCCCGGTATTCGGGTCAACAATATCCTCAAACGGGTATCTTCCTTCAAGTCTATCTTTCAATTCTTCGATAACTTCGTTTCCGTCTTTAAAGGTTGTAATTTCGATATAACCGTCTGTGTGACAATCGTCTTCACGAACGATAACATCTTGAGAAACGTCAACCAAACGACGTGTCAAATATCCTGCGTCAGCAGTCTTTAGAGCCGTGTCGGAAAGTCCTTTTCTAGTACCGTGTGATGAAATAAAGAATTCCATAACCGAAAGTCCTTCACGGAAGTTTGACTTAATTGGAATTTCAACGGTCTTGCCTGTTGAAGATGCCATAAGTCCACGCATACCTCCGAGCTGTCTGATTTGGTTCTTAGAACCACGAGCTCCGGATGTAGCCATCAAATAAATGTTGTTGTCGTGTGGCAAAACTTCCATAAGTTCGTCCGTAACCTTGTCGGTTGCATCGTTCCAAATATCAATTACTTGAGAATATCTTTCTTCTTCAGACATTCTACCGCGTCTATATAATTTTTGAACTTTATCAACTTCTTTTTGAGCTTCGTCGATAATGCTTTGCTTTGTTTCAGGAACTGTAACGTCACTCATAGAAACCGATATAGCTGATAATGTTGAATATTTATAGCCTGTAGCCTTGATATAGTCAAGAACTTCAGCCGTTATATTATTTCCGTGTTTATTGAAGCATGCATCGATGATTGAAACAAGTCCTTTCTTGTTTACAACCTTATCAACTTCCAAACTGAACGGATCTTTTTCTCTGTCGACAAATCCTAAGTCTTGAGGAATTCTTTGGTTGAAGATAAATCTTCCGCATGTTGATTCAACGGTTTTAAATCTGCCGTCTTCAAGATAAACTCTAACTCTTACTCTGTCTTGAAGAGTTATCTTTCTATTAAATAGAGCTACAATCATTTCATCGTAGTCTTTGAAAGAGTGAATTTCGTCTTGCGGCGTGAATCTGTCCATTGTGAGATAGAAACATCCGAGAACCATGTCTTGTGACGGAGCGGTGATTGGCTTTCCGTCCTTCGGTGCCAAAATGTTGTTTGTTGAAAGCATCATAAGTCTTGCTTCCGCTTGTGCTTCAACTGAAAGCGGAAGGTGAACAGCCATTTGGTCTCCGTCGAAGTCAGCGTTAAACGGTGTACATACGAGCGGATGAAGTTTAATAGCCTTGCCTTCAACAAGCACCGGTTCAAATGCTTGAATACCAAGTCTGTGAAGTGTCGGGGCACGGTTTAAAAGTACCGGGTGGTCCTTGATAACCTTTTCAAGTTCATCCCAAACTTCACTGTCCATTCTTTCAATCATACGTTTTGCATTTTTAATGTTGTGTGCCTTCTTTGACTTCACAAGTTCATGCATAACAAAAGGTTTAAAGAGTTCAAGTGCCATTGTCTTCGGAAGTCCGCATTGATAGAACTTGAGTTCAGGTCCTACAACGATAACGGAACGTCCTGAATAGTCTACACGTTTACCGAGAAGGTTTTGACGGAAACGTCCTTGTTTACCCTTTAACATATCATTCAAACTCTTGAGCGGTCTGTTTCCCGGACCTGTGACAGGTCTTCCGCGTCTGCCGTTGTCAATCAAAGCGTCAACAGCTTCTTGGAGCATTCTCTTTTCGTTTCTTACGATAATTTCAGGTGCGCCAAGTTCCAAAAGTCTCTTTAATCTATTATTTCTGTTGATTACACGTCTGTATAAATCATTTAAGTCGGAAGTTGCAAAACGTCCACCGTCGAGTTCAACCATAGGTCTTAAATCCGGCGGAATAACCGGAAGTGCATCGAGAATCATCCATTCCGGCTTGTTGCCGCTCAGTCTGAAAGCTTCGACAACTTCAAGACGTCTTGTGATTCTTACTCTTTTTTGTCCGGTTGCACCGACAAGTTCTTCCTTAAGTTCCTTTGAAATTTTTTCAGGATCGACTTCCATCAAAAGTTCTTTGATTGCTTCAGCACCCATTCCGGCTCTGAATCCTCCCGGGAACTTCTTTGAATATTCATCATATTCCTGTTCGGTCAAAAGTTCTTGTTTGACAAGATTTGTTTCGCCCGGATCAAGCACGACATAGTTCGCAAAATATAGAACCTTTTCAAGATTTCTCGGGCTCATATCCAAAATGAGTCCCATTCTTGAAGGAATTCCCTTAAAATACCAGATATGTGAACATGGAGAAGCAAGCTCTATGTGTCCCATTCTCTCACGACGAACTTTTGCCTTTGTTACCTCAACTCCGCATCTATCACAGACTACTCCCTTGTAACGAATTCTCTTGTACTTACCGCAATGACATTCCCAGTCTTTGGTAGGTCCGAAAATTCTTTCGCAAAAAAGACCCTCTTTTTCAGGTTTAAGTGTCCTGTAATTTATCGTCTCCGGTTTTTTTACCTCGCCATAAGACCATGAGCGAATTTTTTCCGGAGATGCGAGTCCAATTTTTATTGATTCAAAATTTTCTGTTTCGAACAAATTATGCCTCCCTTTTATTCTGATTCATCTTCATCAAAATATTCCAAGTCGTCATCGACTTCGTAGTCATAGCTTTCGTCGCTATCATCTTCTTGTTCCTTCAAATCTTCCAGACTTACTTCCTTTTCATCCTCTTCGGAATCTTCAATTCCGTAATCTGAATAAGAGCTTATTGAACTCATTTCATTTGTAATTTCATTTAAATCAGTCGGTTCGTCGTCCAAATACTCTTTTAATTCTATTTCATTTTTATTTTCATCCAAAACTTTAACATCGAGCGCGAGGGATTGAAGTTCTTTAATTAAAACCTTGAAACTTTCAGGAATTCCCGGTTCCGGAATATTTTCACCCTTTACAATTGCTTCATATGTCTTAACACGTCCGACAATATCGTCTGATTTTACAGTGAGCATTTCTTGAAGCACGTGGCTTGCGCCGTAACCTTCAAGAGCCCAAACTTCCATTTCCCCGAATCTTTGACCGCCGAATTGTGCTTTACCTCCGAGCGGTTGTTGCGTAACAAGTGAGTATGGTCCTGTTGAACGAGCGTGAATCTTTTCGTCGACCATGTGGTGGAGTTTAACCATATACATGTATCCGACTGTTGCAGGTCTGTCAAAAGGAAGACCTGTTCTTCCGTCTCTAACCTCAATCATACCCGTCTTCGGATAGCCCGCTTCTTCGAGCGATTCGATAATATCATTTTCATTTGCCCCGTCAAAAACAGGTGTTTCAACATAGATACCGAGTTTCTTTGCAGCGAGTCCCAAGTGGACTTCCAAAACTTGTCCGAGGTTCATACGTGACGGAATACCTTGTGGGTTCAGACAAATTTGAAGCGGTGTGCCGTCCGGTAAATAAGGCATATCTTCTTCAGGAAGAATTCTTGAAATAACACCCTTGTTTCCGTGGCGTCCGCACATCTTGTCTCCGACCATAATCTTTCTCTTTGTCGCAACATAAACTCTTACGCTTCTATTTACTCCCGGTGGCAATTCGTCTCCGGCTTCTCTTGTGTAATTTCTAACGTCGACAACGATTCCCGTTTCTCCGTGTGGAACTTTTAAAGAAGTATCTCTTACTTCTCTTGCTTTTTCACCGAAAATTGCTCTTAAAAGTCTTTCTTCCGGAGCGAGTTCCGTTTCACCCTTAGGCGTAACCTTTCCTACTAGGAAATCTCCTGATGTTACTTCGGCGCCGATTCTAATAATGCCTTCTTCATCCAAATCTTTGAGCATATCTTCGCCGACGTTCGGAATGTCTCTCGTAATTTCTTCAGGGCCTAGCTTTGTATCTCTTGAATCGAGTTCATATTCTTCAATATGAACCGATGTTAGTACGTCGTCAACAACAAGCTTTTCGTTAATCAAAATAGCATCTTCGTAGTTATAGCCTTCCCAAGTCATAAATCCGATAAGAACGTTTTTACCGATTGCCATTTCTCCGCCGTTTGTTGACGGACCGTCGGCAATAACGTCACCCTTTTCAACTCTTTCACCTTCGTGAACTATAGGACGTTGATTCAAAGTTGTGCCTTGGTTTGAACGGATAAATTTGCTTATTGAATAAGAATCTTTCTTTCCGTCATCCGTCGCTATAACGATGCCTGTTGAGTCAACAGATTCGACAACTCCGGCGTTTTTCGCAATAATAACTACGCCCGAGTCAACTGCAGCTTTGTATTCGATACCCGTTCCGACAATAGGTGCCTCCGTTGTTATAAGAGGAACCGCTTGACGTTGCATGTTTGCACCCATGAGCGCACGTTTTGCGTCGTCTTTTTCAAGGAACGGAATTAGAGCCGTACCCACAGAAACGATTTGTTTCGGTGAAACGTCCATATAATCGACATCTTCTCTTTTAAATACGTCGATAATACCCTTGTGTCCACGAGCGACAACTCTTTCTTCAATGAATCTGCCGTTTTCGTCGACCTTTTCATTTGATTGTGCGATTACCATTTCGTCTTCTTCATCCGCCATCAAATAATCTATTTCATCGGTTACAATACCTTCCGGCTTTTTAACCTTTCTGTAAGGTGCTTCAATAAAACCATATTCATTTATCCTTGCATATGTTGTAAGCGAAGTCATAAGACCGATATTCGGTCCTTCAGGCGTTTCAATAGGACACATTCTTCCGTAGTGTGAATTGTGAACGTCTCTTACTTCAAAGCCCGCTCTATCTCTTGAAAGTCCTCCCGGTCCGAGAGCCGACATCTTTCTTTTGTGAGTGAGTTCCGACAAAGGATTTGTTTGGTCCATGAATTGTGAAAGCTGCGATGAACCGAAAAATTCCTTAATGCTTGCAACGAGCGGCCTTATATTTATGAGGGCTTGAGGAGTTGCGTAGTCCATGTCTTGAATCGTCATTCTTTCTCTTACAACTCTCTCCATTCTGGAGAGTCCAATTCTAAATTGATTTTGTAAAAGTTCGCCGACGCATCTTATTCTACGGTTTGCCAAGTGGTCAATATCATCGGTTGTGCCGACGCCTTCAAACAATAACAGCTCGTAGTTTACACTTGCTACAACATCTGAAATAAGAATATGTTTCGGATAAAGCTTTCTGTAATTTTGTACAACGGCTTTTTCCAAATCTTCTTCTTCCAATATATCCATCATTGCAGGATAATATACTTTTTCTTTTATTCCATATTTTTCAAGATCTATTTTGTCCTTGAAGACTGCTGTGTCAACACACCAGTTTCCTACGATTTTAAGTTTCTTTCCGGCATGCAAAATAAACACAGAATTTATTCCTGCGTCCTCAATTCTCTTTGCATCCTCCGCCGTCAAAACTTGTCCTTCCTCATACAGAACTTCGCCTGTATTCGGGTCGACAACATCTTCTGCAAGGGTTAAATTTTTTATTCTGTTTGCTAAACCAAGCTTTTTATTGAGTTTATATCTTCCGACTTTTGCTAAATCATATCTCTTGTAGTCGAAGAACATATTGTACAAAAGACTTGTTGCGGACTCTTCCGTTGCAGGTTCTCCCGGTCTCAGTCTTTTATAAATTTCAATAACGGCTTCGCTCTTGTTCTTTGAAGGGTCCTTTTCAAATGTCTTTTGAAGAACTTCAAAATCTCCGACCGCTTCAATAATATCTTCATTTGATTCTATTTCAAATGCACGAAGAAGTGTCGTCAATGGAACCTTTCTGGTTCTGTCTACACGAACACTCAAACTTCCCGTAGTGTCTGTTTCGTATTCAAGCCATGCTCCTCTGTTAGGTATAACTTGAGCGTTAACTTGCAAATTACCGTTTTTATCGAAACTTGAAGTGTAATAAGCACCCGGACTTCTTACAAGCTGGCTGACGATAACTCTTTCAGCACCGTTTATAATAAAAGTCCCGGTCTTTGTCATAAGAGGTAAATCTCCCATGAAAACCTCTTGTTCCTTGACTTCTCCCGTTTCTTTGTTTATAAGTCTCACCTTTGCGCGAAGCCCTGCGGAATAGTTTGCATCACGCATTCTCGCTTCGGATTCGGTGTACTTAAGCTTGTCATCAAGTTTGTAATCGACAAATTCCAGAATAAGATTTCCTGCATAATCTTCTACCGGACTTACGTCGTCAAAAACTTCCTTTATTCCATGTTCTATGAACCATTCGTAAGACTCTGTTTGAACTTCCAAAAGATTTGGCATCTCAAGAGCTTCGTTGACTCTGGAATAACTCATTCTTGTTCTTTTACCATACTGTACAGGATGTACCATGTATTATATTCACCCCTCACAAAAATATATGAAACCAACCAAAAGACCGTAACAATTGCTTAACCGACAGAACTGACAAGTCGCCAAAAAGCCGCTCCGGTCAAGTACGACAGCAAAGTTTATCTTTTGTCGGCCCCTTCCAATACATAGCGGAATCTTAAAAAATAGTGAGAATAATCCACTTTTATATTCATCTTCTTATGATATCACAAAAAAAATCTTTTGTCAAGCAAAACAAAGAGGTTTTCTAATATTTATTTTATTATTATTGTCTATATCCGTTCATTATTTCTTCTAAAATTTCAGGACTTGTTTTCGGAGTGTACGAAAGAGCATTTGCACCGGCATTTATCGTCGCCATAATGTGTTCATCTGTATGACCGCTCGTTGCAATTATTGGAAATTCGTTTCCAACCTTCTTCCTTACTTCTCTGACGAGTTCAGGTGTACGCTTTCCGCCGGCGACATTTAAAATTCTTGCACCCGCTTCAATTTTTCCCAAAACATCGTCATTTATACTTGCAATAGTCGATACTATCGGAATATCTACATATTCAGCCATAGCTTTAATAACTTCATTTTGCATCGGTGCATTTACAACAACTCCGAACGCTCCATGAAGCTCCGCTTGAAACGCAATTTCAATTGCTCGAGGTCCGGACGTGATTCCTCCGCCAACTCCTACAAAAACAGGAACAGGCGCAACGTCAAGAATCGCTCTTGTAATCGAAAGCTCCGGTGTAAAAGGATAGACTGCCATAACCGCTTCCGCATTGTTGTTTCTAATAATTGCAACATCCGTTGTGAACATCAAACTCTTGATCCTTCTGCCCATAATATTTATACCGGAGCATCTATAAGCTACTTCCGGCATCATTTGCACATGGCGTCTCAAATTCGTCTCAACACTCGGTATGTATCTTCTCGTTTTGTTGTCCATGTCCACAATATTTACTATACAATCGTCTTTTTCAATGTCCGTATAATCCAATTTTTCTTCTTCATTTTCAAGTTCTTTATATTCCATATTACCTCCTAAAAAAAGAAAAGCGCCCCAAAAGGGACGCTAAATTTTAAAACCTATAGTTTACCTACCAAATCAATGCCCGGTGTCAAAGTGTCATCACCAGGTTGCCATTTTGCAGGACATACCTTGTCGCCGTGTTCGAAAACAAATTGGCTTGCTTCAACTTTTCTCAATAGACTCAAAGCATCACGGCCGATTCCCATATCGTGGATTTCATAAGCAGAAACCTTTAGATCTGGATTTATAATGAATGTTCCTCTTAGATTTTGTCCTTCTTCAGGAACATAAACTCCGAACATATCTCCGAGTTGTCTTGTTCTGTCTGAAAGCATTGTGTATTTGATTTTTGCAATTGAAGGACTTGCGTCTTGCCATGCTTTGTGAACAAATTCAGAGTCTGTTGAAACTGAATAGATGTCACATCCGATTTTTTGGAATTTTTCGTAATTTTCAGCCAAGTCTTCAAGTTCTGTAGGGCAAACGAATGTAAAGTCTCCCGGATAGAAGAAAAATACACTCCATTTTCCTTTTAGATCATCCTTTGAAACCTCAAAGAATTCTCCATCTTTATATGCAGTAACGGTGAAATCACCAATTTCTTGCCCAATCATATTTTCGATAAATAAATCTGATAACATTTTATTCCTCCTTAATATTAATTATGGTTATAACAACCATTCTATTAATATATATACCCCACAAAAAAACAATTTAAACAAATTTATTTTTTCCCGAGAAGAGTTCCGAAAATCCCTCTCATAAGCTCATTTCCAATTTTGCGACTTGCGGTTCCAACCATCGAATTTATTACTTTTCCGCCGAATTTTTCAAGCTCGCTTCTATTCTTTTTCCTTTCCCTCTCAAGTCTCTCCTCTTCTTTTCTAATTCTCTCCGCTTCTTTTCTCGAAAGTTCTTCCTCTTTTATTCTTGCTTTTTCCTGTTCGAGTTTTTCCTGTTCAGCTTCAATCCTCTTTCTCTCTTCTAGAAGCATTTCATATGCGGACACTCTATCTATCATATCCTTGTATTTTGACATAATAATAGACTCATTGGAAAAAGTTTTAATATCTTCCGAACTCATTGTAGCGAAGGAACTCATCGGCGGCATAATAAGAGCCTTTTCCGTCACTTGCGGAAGCCCCTTTTCATCGAGACAGGAAACAAGTGCTTCCCCACTCTTCATATTTGTTAACGCCGACTCAATATCAAGATTCGGATTTTCTCTAAAATTCATCGCCGTATCTTTTATCATCTTTCTATCCTTCGGAGTGAATGCTCTTAATGCGTGTTGAATTTTATTTCCAAGTTGTGAAAGTACATCCTCCGGAATGTCCCCCGGGCTTTGCGTAACAAAAAATACACCTACACCCTTTGAGCGTATAAGCTTTATGACTTGAAGAAGTTTATCTTTTAAAACCTTACTTCCTTGACTGAAAATGAGGTGCGCTTCATCAAAGAAGAACAACATCTTAGGAGTTTCCAAATCTCCAACTTCAGGAAGAATTTCATAAATCTCAGACAAAAACCAAAGAAGAAATGTCGTATAGAGTTTTGGACGTTGAAATAAAACTTTTGAATTTAAAATATTAATTATGCCCTTTCCATCAGGCGTCTTTTTCATCAAATCGTTCACATCAAGAGCCGGCTCACCAAAAAACTTCTCCGCTCCTTCATTCTCCAAGACCAAAAGTGCTCTATTTATCGCACCGACCGACTGTGGAGAAATGTTTCCGTATTCCGCACGAAGCTCTTTGCTATGTTCAGAAATATAATTTAACATTGACTTTAAATCCTTAAAATCCAAAATCAAGAGTCCTCTTTCATCGGCAACTTTAAAAGCAATATTTAAAATTCCGGTTTGAACATCGTTAAGCTCCAACAGATTCGAAAGCAGAATCGGTCCCAAATCCGAAACAGTTGCCCTTATAGGCACTCCAAAATCCTCCAAAATATCCCATGATTGAACAGGAAAACCTTGGAACTTAAAATTCTCATCACCTATAAAATTTAATCTTTCAGTTATCTTTTCATTTTCTTCCCCGGCAATATGTAGTCCGTACAAATCTCCCTTTACATCCGGAATAAAAACCGGAATCCCAAGCATCGACGCTCTTTCCGCAATAACTTTTAAAGTCGTGGTCTTTCCCGTTCCGGTCGCTCCCGCAATAAGACCGTGCCTGTTTAACATTTCCGATTTAATAAAAACTTGATTTTCGCCCTTTCCTATAAGAATATCCGTCATATTAACACCCCCATCTAATTATATGTATAAATCGAATTAAAAGTCAATAGTGTTAATAATTCTTATTATTGGGTATATCATAATAAAGAGGTGATTATATGACAAAAATATCTGTACTTAATTTAGTGCCAAAATATAAAGACGAAACTATGACCGAATCTTTTGAAAGAGCTGTCGCATTGGCACAATTTGCAGACAAACACGATTTCTTAAGATATTGGGTTGCAGAACACCACAACAGCCCGGGTGTGCTAAGCTCCGCAACAGAAATTATTCTTGCGCATCTTGCCGACCACACAAAGAGAATAAGAATCGGAGCCGGTGGAGTAATGCTTCCAAACCACACTGTCTTCCAAGTTGCTGAAAAATACGGAACACTTGAAGCACTGTTTCCGGGAAGAATAGACTTGGGCGTCGGAAGAGCTCCGGGAACTGACATTGAAACTGCAAAACTTATCTACAGAAATACCTATCAATTAGAAAGTTTCCAAAAAGCAATTGAAGAACTTTTGGATTATTTCTCAAAAGAAGCACGCGACTTCAAAGTTGCACCATATCCTGGAGTAGGAACAAATGTACCTGTCACAATTTTAGGAAGCTCGCTCGACTCGGCAACTGTTGCTGCAGAACTCGGACTTCCGTATTCATTCGCAGGACACTTTGCACCGCACACAGTCGAAGCTGCATTTAAACTATATAGAAGAAATTTCAAACCAAGTAAATATCTTGATAAACCATACACAATGCTCGGACTTTCGGCAAACATTGCCGACAACAAAACCGATGCAGATGAGCTCGAATTCCACGCAATTCAAGTATTCCTACAAATACTCGACGTAAAAAACAGAGCGGAATTCGAAAAAATAAATCCTGATGAAGCGCCAGAGCTCACATCGATGCAAAAATTTGCGTTAAGAACTATGCGCGGACTTCACATCGGCGGAGACAAGGACGAAGCATCAAGGCAATGGAGAGAGTTCAAGGAAAAATATCAACCGGACGAACTTATCGCCGTTTGCTATATCCCTGAATATGAAAAACTTGAAAAATCATACGAAATGCTCGAAGACATTGTTCTAAACGACTAAAAAAGGCCCCTCACAGGGTCTTTTAAAATACATTATTTTCTATTAGTAACCTTACTATCTCTTCCAAATTCTCTTTGTCAACTTCATTAAAACGATTTAAACTATAGGAGTCCAAATCTAGCACTCCTATTTTTTTGTCATTACATATTATCGGAACAACAATTTCAGATTTTGACAATGAATCGCAAGCGATATGTCCCGGAAACTTTTCCACATCCGGAACTACAAGTGTCCTTCCCTCTTCAAAAGCCGTTCCGCAAACAGCGCATCCAATTTTTATCCTGTTGCATGCAGCCTTTCCTTGAAACGGTCCCAAAACAAGTTCTCCATCTCTTTCAATATAAACCCCCGCCCAACTAACATCCGGCAACTCCTTTATAAAAGCCATAGTGTTGCACAAATTTGCAAGCTTATCGCTCTCCTTATGAAGCTGGAGCTTGATATTAAAAATAATTCTTTCGTAATCCATATTACACCTCATTATATATTATAACTTATAAAAAGAAAAAATTGAAGCTTTTATAATTAGTGAAAAACAATTCGGATAATATTTGTATCAACATCATTTTATCACTTTGTTTGATTACAATTATAATATAAGGGGTATGAATAAAACAGATGCAAGAAAACTTGTTTATTAGTAAATTTAAAGGAGGAAATATGAGTAAGGATTCAAAAAAAGACAAGAAAATGGAAAACCCTATGGACAAGAACGGTCTCGGTGAAGATCTTCCATCAAGAAACGACACTGTCCTAAAACACAAAATGAGAAGAGCTGCCGGCGCTCCGGTTGACAACAACGATGACTCGATGACCGCAGGAAAAAGAGGCCCTCTTTCAATTCAAGACCTATGGCTTTTCGAAAAACATGCACACTTCAACAGAGAACTCATTCCTGAAAGAAGAATGCACGCCAAAGGTTGGGGAGCATTTGGAAAATTCACTGTCACAAATGACATAACAAAATACACATGTGCAAAACTCTTTGAAAAAGTTGGAAACACATGTGAAGTATTTACAAGATTCTCTCTTGTTGCAGGTGAATCAGGATACGCCGACGCCGACAGAGACATAAGAGGATTTGCTGTAAAATTTTATACCGAAGACGGAAACTGGGACCTTGTAGGAAACAACACTCCTGTGTTTTTCTTTAGAGACCCGATGAAATTTATCGATTTGAACCACGTTGTAAAAAGAGACCCGAAAACGCATAGAAGAAATCCTACTGCAAATTGGGACTTCTGGACCTCGCTTCCCGAAAGTCTCCTCCAAGTAACAATTACAATGAGTGACAGAGGAATTCCTTCGTCGTTCAGATATATGCACGGTTTCGGCTCGCACACATACTCAATGTACAACAAAGATAAAGAGAGAGTTTGGGTAAAATATCATTGGAGAAGTGAACAAGGAATTCAAAACTATACCGATCAGGAAGCGGAAGTTGTTAACGGAAAAGAACCCGACTCAAACGGTAAAGATCTATTTGAAGCAATCGAAAAGAAAATGTACCCGAAATGGAAACTCTACATCCAAGTTATGACCGAGGAACAAGCTGAAAAACATCCTGTAAATCCATTTGACATTACAAAAATGTGGCTTAAAGAAGACTATCCATTAATCGAAGTTGGTGAAATGGAACTAAACAGAAATCCTGAAAACTACTTCCAAGATGTTGAACAAGCAGCATTCTCTCCTGGAAACATAATACCTGGACTTGGACTTTCTCCGGACAGACTGCTTCAAGCGAGAACATTCTTCTATATGGATGCGCAAAACTATCGTCTCGGAATAAATCATAACCAAATTCCTGTAAACAGTCCAAAAGGGGTAAAGCATCCTCACGACTTCCACAGAGATGGACAAATGAGAGTTGATGGAAATAAAGGTGCTGAAATACATTATGAACCGAACAGCTTCGGCGCATGGGAAGACAGCCCTGAAACAGAACTTCCGACAGATAAAGGCGGCGACGTCAAACGCTACGACTATAGAGAAGACGACCACGACTACTTCACGCAACCAGGAATGCTTTTCAACAATATGACCGACGAACAAAAACTTGTTCTTTGCGAAAATACTGCACGTGCAATGAAGGATGCAACACTGCAAATAAAACATCGTCACATCAGAAACACATACAAAGCTGACCCTGAATATGGAAAAGGTGTTGCAAAAGCTCTAGGCATCAATATAAAAGACGTCGACCTCGAAATGGAAGGCTCCGTTTCAAGAGAATCTTATGAACGTGACCGTATGAAAGATAAGGACAAAGATGTCCCGACAAAACCAAGCATGCCTGAAAGTGCAAAAGACCTTCCACCTGAAGGAAGAGACACAAACGCTAGTGACCCTAAAAAACTTAGCGATTGGAAAACCGACCCTCAATTGCTATAAATCTATAAACCTAAAAAAAGCGGCGTAAATTCGCCGCTTTTTGGTTGCTTTCGTTAAATTTAACGAACTTATTATTCAATTATGCATGTGAATTATCTAGTGAATGATTTCTCATATGAGTCCATTTTTTAATATATAAGATTTTGTGTATAAGCGCAATTTTTTTACATAAAAATATCTATGGAGAGTTTTACGCATCCATAGATATTATAGAGCTCAAAAAAGAGGAGGCAGAACCTCCCCTCTATACTTATAAATTTTTAGGATAAATCGATGTATAACGCGCAGTACAGTTTTTTCGCGAATGAGGTGTGCTATTGCACACCGCAACGAGCGAATAAAACGAAACAAGCGTTAGACGCGATTTAGACAAAAATTAAAATTATTCAATAATTT
>NZ_JAXFOB010000007.1:0-118356 GCF_034180565.1 Ezakiella sp.
GTACAAGAGAACGAGCGAAGCGAAGTTCGATTGAGAACAACAATCTGCGGAGAGAATCCCACCTTCACAATAAAAAAGCGGGCACTTCGTGCCCACTTTTTCATTATGGCGGAAAAGGTGGCAATCCAATCGTCCGGCCTCGCATTTCTTAATTTTCGTGTCGCTTAAGGAAATGCTTGGCGCCGAATCCTATTTTATTAAAGAAGCGGAAAAGGTTGTTTTTTTATCGTCCGGCCTCGCATTTATTTTTGCTCGCTATTAGCTCGGGAAATGCTCGGCGTTTAAGCCCTAACCCAAGAGAGCGACCGTAGGGAAGCTCGATTGGCTAGTAGGACTAACGCAATTTGTTGTACAAGAGAACGAGCGAAGCGAAGTTCGATTGTGAACAACAATCTGCGGAGAGAATCCCACCAACCTTTAAAAAGCGGAAAAGGTGGCAATCCAATCGTCCGGCCTCGCATTTCTGATTCCTCGCTATTCGCTCGGGAAATGTTCGGCGTTTAAGCCCTAATCCAAGAGAGCAACCGTAGGGAAGCTCGATTGGCTAGTAGGACTAACGCAATTTGTTGTACAAGAGAACGAGCGAAGCGAAGTTCGATTGAGAACAACAATCTGCGGAGAGAATCCCACCTTCACAATAAAAAAGCGGGCACTTCGTGCCCACTTTTTCATTATGGCGGAAAAGGTGGGATTCGAACCCACGTGCGGTTGCCCGCAAACGCTTTTCGAGAGCGCCCCGTTACGACCACTTCGGTACTTTTCCATTCTTATTTCTTTTTTCTTTCTCGCAGTTCCCTAAAGAATTCCTGTATGATTTCGAGGCATTCTTTTTCCATGACGCCGGATGTAACGGCGATGTCGGTATTCGAGACGGTTGATTTTGTGAGTTCAAGATTTGAAATCACGGCACCCCTTTTCGGGTCGAGAGCTCCAATCACGATTCTTTCTATTCGCGATTCGATGATTGCGCCTGCACACATTGAGCATGGCTCAAGAGTTGTGTAGAGCGTGAGCCCCGGAAGGCGATAGTTTTCCAATTTTTTTCCCGCTTTTCTAAGAGCGTTTATCTCTGCGTGCGAAGTCATATCGTTTTTTTCAATGACGGAGTTTCTGCCGCGTGCAATAATTTTACCGTCTTTTACAAGAACGGCGCCGATTGGAATTTCATTTTTTTCATAGGCCTTCTTTGCCTGTTTTAGAGCTTCTCTCATGAAGACTTTGTCATCAACCATAAGTACATTTTACAATAGATAAAAAAATAAGTCAAGGATTTTGACTTATTTTTCACGTGACTGAAATTTTTTTATGGTTTTCAGATTTGCTTTTTCAGTTGGATTCAAAAGATTCGGACTGTATTCTTCGCTCGGCTCGTACCAATTGAAGCTTTCGAAATATTTTTTGAGTGAGCGGTTTGTAAAGATATAACCGTGTCTTGCATAAATTTCGTTTTTTATAAGTTCAACGGTTTTGTCGTCGAGCTTTTCGAGTTCACCTTCCGTGATTAAAACGGAATCAGATGGGAATAAAAATGCGTCTTTTTCGATATCCTCATTTGTATAATCAATTTCTTCAGTCGAGCCTTTGTCCGAGAAAGTGCCTTCGGTTTCAATTTCCTGCTCTTCCGGAGCTTCATCAGCCATATCGTTTTCCGTTTCAGCATTTTCTTCTTCGCTGTTTGGTTTTATTTCTTCGGTGATTATTTTCACTTCGTCGTCGCTTTTCTCGTCGAGTTTCGGAAGTGTTTCAGCTTTTTTTATAATAGGTTCATTCACTTCGACTTCTTCAACCGGTGCCTTTTTTTGATATGCAAATACATACAAAAGAAAAATTGAAATGACTATAAATAGCGAAAGTCCTATTGCGACTTTTCGTTGTTTTCTTTTACTTTTTCCAAATTCGTCATATGGTGGCGGTAGATGATTTATAATTTTAATCACCTCCGAGTTCGTGTAAATTCTTTTTGCCGAGAAGCAGCATGAGTTTTTTGAATGTCATTCTGTCATTTTTAAGTTTTGCGACCGCTTCGTATTTGTTCATTCTTGTAAGCGTAAGATAGTAGTAGGCGCTTGCCGTTATGTCTGCACCCGATTTTATCGCTTTTATTGCGTCGAGCGGTGTGTCGATTCCGCCGCTTGCAATTTTATAGACATCAAAGGCATTTAAATATCCGAGACTTGTCTCTGTGTCAATTGACGGAAAAGCTTCGACTTTTTCAATCGTTCGCATTCTTTCAATTTCTGAAAAATCAGTGCCGCCGGCACCGCTTATGTCGATGTTTTTCACACCGAGACTCAAAAGTCTTTCAATTGTGCCTCTGCTGAAACCCTGTCCCACCGCTTTCACAATAAGCTTATCTCCAAATTCATTTACGGCGTCTTTTATATTTTTTGTTTCATCTGTAAATGAGGTGTCGCCTTCGGGTTGAATGAGCTCCTGTGCCGTGTTTAGATGAAGACAGGCATAATCCGTGTCCATCGCTTCAGCGCATTTTAAAAGCTCGGAAACTGTATTTCTTGCGCTCAGGTTCACGATGACTTTGTATCCTTTTTTCAGAGGCAAATAGCTTTTTATTTCGCCATATTTTAAAAATACTGACATCGAACCCGTCATAACCGGAATGTCGAATTCGCGCGATAGTATTGCGAGTTTTCGATTGACACTTTCCGAGATATATGAACCGCCCGTAATTGCGTTTATATAAGACGGGAAGGAGAGTTTCATGTCCAAAAAGTTCACACTTGTATCTATGTCTTCAAGCGACAAACCCAAGAGCTCCTCCGGCTCAAGTTTTACATTATTAAAAACACCCGTTCTTTTGCAATTGTCGCAAAAGAAAAGGTGTTCAATTTTTCTTATCATAGCTTGTTCAAAATCTGTATTTAACTTTTTCAAAATTAATCTCCGATATAGTAGTTCCCAAAGAGGGAAGTGATAAGTTCTTTTGATTTTGTTTTATCATAGACCCAATAACTTGCGCCGCCGATATATTGAGCATCTCCCGGAAGTGTTTCCATTCTGATATTATCCGCATCGAGTTTTCCTGCACTTGCCGCAGCCGAAATCATTTTTTCAATCGAAATATTTGTGTCGACATTCGGAAGAACTTTTTGAAGAATTGACGGGAGTTTAAAGATGTTTTTAAATGTTAGCGCTTGTGTTATTGTCGCTTTTATAAAATCCTGTTGAGTTTTAATTCTCGAAATGTCCGAGCCGTTTCCGTATCCGCCGGTTGTCCAGTCGGAGTTGTGTCTCCATCTCAAAAGTTGGATTGCTTTGTCGCCGTCAATTGTTTGAGGACCCTTTTGAAGATCGATGTTGAGCGGTGGCTTTGCGGTCGGGTCGTAGTATTTCATTCTTACCGGAACGTCAAACTCGACTCCGCCGATTGCATCTACAAGATTTCTGACCGCTTCGTAGTCAACTTTTACGAAGTGTCTCAAATCCAAATTCGTGAGATCTCTTATTGCACTCATAGCACCTTCGTTTCCACCGAATGCATGACCTGCATTGAGCTTGTTTGTACCGTGGTTCGGAATATTTACCATTGTGTCACGCGGAAGATTCATCATATCAATCTCGCCCGTGTCAAAATTCAGTTTCGTTAAAATCATAGTGTCGGTTCTTTGACCTTTGACAGCGTTGATGTCTTTGACGTCGTCGCCGTCAACACCCATGACTACAAAGAAAAGCTCGCCCGTAATTTCCTTTTCAGGAGTTTCAGGTTCCTTAGGTTCATCCGGAGTCTCTTCTTCCGTTTTATCTTTTTCGACATTGTCCATTTCGTTTGCAGTCGGCTCCTCATCGATGCCGATCAATTTCGCAAACGGATTTGGCGCATGATTAATCTCGGCATATGCATAAAAAGCTGCGAAAGTTAAAAATGCAACCAAAAATGATATTATAAACTTTTTTTTCATTAATTATCCTCTTCTCTATTAGAAATTAGTCTTAAATTTTCTGTCTTTTCTTTTACAATTCCCCTTAAAGAAGCCATTGTTTTTTCATCGTTTGAATAGTTTGCCTTTTGGAGTAACTCATATCCTTCTTTTATTCCGCTTTCCGCCATTGTCACAGGATTTTCCGTCGCTTTTACAAGTTCCGCATAGTCGGGAGTCAGATTGTTATTTTCGTCTGTAATAGGATTTAAAGTTGTTCCCGTCAAAAGCAGATAGAGCCAACTTTGATAGCGAACGGTGAAGTCGTTGTTTCGTGGAAAGTCGGGATATTTTTTTATAAAACTCTCAATATTATTTATTCTCTTTAAAATTTCAACCGGCTTAATCAAAACTTTTCCGCTTGCAAGCACCGGATTTACAACCCCGTGTGCTTTCAGGGCATAGTACTCACGAACGTCGTCTTGAAGACAGTCTTCAGCAATGAGAAAACTCTTATAATCTATTGCCGGAAGATAGTTTACGCCCATTTTCAAGACAAAATATCCGGACTTATAAATCTTTTTCAGCTCATTTTTTATGTCTTCATCTTCAATCGTTTCAATGTCTTCTTCACTCAAAACAGTTTTTTCAAAATTGTTTAAAAGATAATTTTGAATGTCCTCTTGAAGAACTATATTTTCGACAACGGAAAGATTTTCGGTGAGCGCATCTTCCAAATCCATAAGAAAATCAGTATTTTCTTTTTTGTCGGAAGTGTTGATATTTTCTTTTATATATTTTTTAAGGTCTTTATGAACTTTTGCTGTATTTTCTGTTGTGTCAGGGTTGTTTTCGCTGCCGTTATTACCGTTATTGTAGCTTCTTTCTTTGCAGCCGCAAACAGATAACACAAAGACTATCAAAAGTAAAAGATATAGTCTCTTTTTCATAATTCCTCCAGTTTAACTATTCATTCTTTAGTGGAAATCTCTTGATATTATATCACTTATCGACGCACAATTTCAAGCTGAAAAAACAAATCATGCAAATAAATCTTCACGAACTTTTATTTTACCGAATTTTGACGTGCCGGGAGTTTCTTTATAAAGAATAACAATAGTGGAGCCGAATCCGAACTGTCCAATCTCTTCGCCCTTTAAAAACTTGTGCTTTTTTATATCGATGCTGTTTACATTTGTTGCACCGACTGGAATGTATGCATAATCTTTTGACTTTAAAATTATGCGATAGTTTTTTAAAAACGGATTTCCGATTTTAAAACCTTTGTCATTCACGGGAATCGATTTTTTGCCGATTGTCTTTGACGAAACAAATTCGTTTTCGTCTATTGCGTGAAATCTGTGGTAGTCGCTCGGACTCAAATAAATCACCTGATAATATTTGTAGCTTTCAGAGTCTCCGGTGAGAGAAAGAGTGTCGACTATGTGACCTTTAACTTTGAATGTTTTATCCTCGCTAAGTTTTCCGGCTGCACTAATAAAACCGTCACACGGAGAAATATATTTTCCCGCGCCTTCGGGTCTTTTTGTCATATCTATTTTTCGTGTGAAAAAATCTTCGAGCGAATCGAATTTGTTGTCAACAATTATTGATTCGTCGATTTTATAACTTTTTTTATAAATCGGAATAAAAAGCGCAGAAAATTTTGTGCGCATCAATTTATAAAATATTTTATTTATAAAACCGAGATTACAGAAATCTATTAAAATTTTAAATGGTTTCAATTTTACAACTCCGTTCTTTATTTGATTACTAAGAATAAATCTAGTATAATATAAATGAAGCATATTCTCAAGAAGGAGAAATAAAATGAAGAAAGATAATAATATTATTATAAATAATGCGGCAAATTTCGTCACGCTACTTAATATGGTTTGCGGTTCGATATCAATCGTTGCAACGCTTAGCGGGAGATACAAAACTGCCATTGCTATGATTTGGATTGCGGCGATTGCCGACAGATATGACGGGATGGTAGCAAGAATGCTCGGAACTTCGAGCGACATGGGCGTTCAAATGGACAGTATGGGCGACATTATAAGTTTCGGCGTTGCGCCGTCTGTGCATGCGTACAACTCCGTTTTTTTGCATGCGCCGAACAATATTAAACTTTTGGGAGGCATTGCGACGGTCATGCTGATTTGTGCGGGCGCTCTTCGCCTCGCGAGATACAATATAGTTGGGCTCGATGAAGACAACAGTTTTATGGGACTTCCAATCACAATCGGCGGAAGTCTTCTTGCGGTGCTTTTAATTTTTAGAAGAAATATTTCACCGATAGTTTATATAGTTTTAATGGTTTTGATTTCGATTTTGGAACTTTCGAAGATAAAAATCAGAAAGCGTTAGGAGGATTTTATGACACCACACAACGAAGCAAAAAGAGGCGATATAAAGGATACGGTTTTGATGCCGGGAGATCCGCTTCGTGCGAAATATATTGCAGAGAATTTTTTGACAGATGTAAAACAGTTCAACGCCGTTCGAAATATGTTCGGCTATTCGGGCAAGTACAAGGGAAAAGAATTGTCTGTCATGGGATCGGGCATGGGCATTCCTTCAATCGGTATTTATGCGCATGAGCTTTACGAACAATATGATGTAAAAAATATTATTAGAGTCGGCTCGTGCGGAGCATACAGTAAAGATTTAAAACTCTTCGACCTCGTCATTGCGATGGGGGCGTCGAGCGATTCGAATTTTGCACATCAATTTAATTTGCCGGGAACAATTTCTGCAATTTGCGATTTTGATTTACTTAGAAAAGCTGTGACGTCGGCTGAAAAACTCGATATGAATGTGAGAGTCGGAAATGTTTTCTCATCCGATATTTTTTACAACAACAACGAAGACGAGTGGAAAAGATGGGAAGAGTTGGGAATTTTGGCAGTTGAGATGGAATGCTACGGACTTTATTTAACTGCGCAAAAATTGGGCAAAAAAGCTCTCGGGATTTTAACTGTTTCGGACAGTTTTCACTTAAAAGAACAAACAACTCCTAAAGAAAGGGAAAAATCATTCAACGATATGATTTTGGTGGCTCTTGAATCATGTTTAATATAGAAAATATTTATCAAAAGTTATTGGAAATGGACGCCATAACATATACAAAAGGCGAAGTCGATATGGCGAAACTGCTCTATAATATTTTTATGGAGCTGCCGTATTTCAAGGAAAATCCTCAAAATTTAAAGCTTGTATCGACCGATGAAAAGAGCATTTTGCGCTTCAATCAGGTTTCGATTTTGGAAAAGGGCGAATCAAAAGATGCGGTTTTAATTGTGAACACAATTGACGAGCCGGCACTTTCGGAAAAACTTTCACGCCTCGACATAATGTCGATGAAGGCGACGACTGCCGCGCTTTTTAAAATGATGGAGGATTTGTCCGAAAAACTTAAAGAAGGAAAAGTTGTACTTATAAATGTATGCGACAGATATGGCGAACACGAGGGCATAAAAAAGGCGTCGAAATTTGTAAAAGAGCTCAAGGATGAGGGCTACAATTTTAAAGCACTCTTCCAAACTTCGCTTTATCTTTCAAACGGCGAAGAAAGTGTATTCTTCGGCTCACAGGCAATTTTGCGACCGAGCATATTTTTTGCGGGAAAGATGGCTAGAACCACAGCGTTTTACGACGGAATTGACCCGGGCTACATTCTCTCGACGATTGTAAGAGACATAACTCTAAACAGTGAGCTAATGGATATTTATCAAAACGAGGTGAGCGAGCCTATTTATGTAAATCGTTTGCTCGTTCCGGGCGGAACGGAGTTTCAAAGTGCCGCTTTCGGATATGTTTCATTCACAACAACAAGTGTGTCGCATTCGATTGTTGGATTTATGAAAGAGTTCAAAAGAGTTCTTACGGACTCTTTGAAAAAGTCGATTGACGAAATAAATACGAAATATGCAAAATATTGTCTTAAACGCGACATAAAATTCACGCCGATGAAAAATATGCCGAAGATTTATACTTGGGACGAATATTTAAACGAGGTCGCAACCGTTAGGGGCGAGGTTGTGAATGCGTCTCTAAAAAACAAGTTTAAGAATATGGAAAATCGCGAAGACGATGTTAACCCGAGCGAAATAAGACTTCGAATGGTGCGATATTTATATGACAATTTCAGAACGGCAAATGAACCTGTTTTGATTTTGTATCTCGAGGAATTTCCTTTCCACAGAGTCGACATTACGGGGACGTCGGATGCACAAAGGGATTTGATGCTTGCAGTCACATCTTCAATAAATGCGGTCGACCCGACAATCAAGAGAAGATTTTTCTTCCCTGAAGTGAGTTACAGTTCGTTCTTCGATTTTACGGAAGAATATCGCGATTTAAAAGCGGCGACGGAACTTGTGCCGGGAGACAAAAAAGAACATGTGGGTATGCTGGACATTAGCAAGGAACTCGGAATCCCTTCGGTTACGATGGGTGCAATGACAAAACTTATAAACGGCGAATATGTTTTTGATGAAGATTATCACTTTAAGAAGTTGCCGAATCTTATGCTTGAGTCGATTTTAAGACTGCTTGACGGTGAAAAGTCGCTATGAAGCAAACCATAAATGTGAATGTTTCGCTCGACTACGACGATTCGGAGATAAAGAGAGCGGCGAAAAAAGATTACAATTTAAAGTTGGAGTCATACGAAATTATTGAAAGAAGTCTCGATGCTAGAAGGAGCATTTTGAAATTCAATTTGAAGCTTTTGGTGGATTTTGATTTTGAAATAAAGGGCTCCGGAAAATATCGTGAAAAATATAAACCGAGAGTGCTTCCGAAGAACAAATTAAAAGTCGGAATTGTCGGTTTCGGTCCTGCGGGAATTTATGCGGCGCATATTTTAAATCTTGCGGGCTTCGGCGTCGATGTATATGAGCGCGGCTCCGATGTGGACAAGAGAAAAGAGGAAGTCTTTAAATTTATCGAATCAAGAGTTTTAAATCCGGAGTCAAACATCTCTTTCGGAGAAGGCGGCGCCGGCACATTCAGCGACGGTAAGCTCACTTCGAGAAGCAAGGACGACCGCAAGGAGTACGTTAAGGACACGCTCTATTCATTCGGTGCGCCCGAGGATATAAAGATTATGCACAAGCCTCATATCGGGACTGACATAATGACGGAAGTTATAAAAAATTTCAGAAATGATTTGCTAAAAAGAGGCGTTAATATAAATTTCAATTCGAAAGCTAAGAGACTTATTTTTGAAGGCGAAAAAGTTGTTGGAATTGAGACTGAAACGGGTAAATATTACTATGATATAGTGATACTTGCTATCGGCAATGCAGCAAGGGATACTTTTTTGAATTTAATTGCCGAGGGAGTTAAACTCGAGGGGAAATCTTTTTCGGTCGGGTTTAGAATTGAGCACAGTCAACTTTTTGTCGACAAGGCGCAGTTTAGAAACTATGTCGGGCACAGAAGACTTTTGCACGGCGAATATAGCTTGACCGCAAAGGCGGGCGACAACGGCGTTTACAGTTTTTGCATGTGTCCGGGAGGAATTGTTGTGCCGAGTGCTAGTGAAGAGTTTCACCTTTCGGTAAATGGTATGAGTTTTCACGACCGTGGACTTCCGAATGCAAACTCGGCGATTGTAAGAACGGTAAACGACATCGAAGATCCGATAAAAGCGATTGAGTATCAAAGAGAAATCGAGCGAAGGGCTTTTATTTTGGGCGGCGAAGATTATACCGCTCCGGCGATTCACGTTCGAGATTTTATAGATAACAAAGAAGCGAAGACTCTTATGAATGTAAGACCAAGCATAAAGACCGGTGTGAGATACACAAAGATTGATGAGATTTTTGAAAAGGGTTTTGCGAACGATTTGAGAAAAGGGCTTCTTCAAATGGACAAAAAGATGAACGGTTTTATTGACGATGCAATAATAACCGCTCCGGAAACAAAGACGAGTTCTCCGGTGCGCATAAATAGGGATGAGTATTTCAGAACGAATATAACGAATCTTTTCGCATGCGGCGAAGGTGCGGGATATGCAGGTGGAATAGTAAGTGCGGCGCTTGACGGACTCAAGTGCGCCGAAAAAATAATGGAGGTAACTATTGATGGAATTTAAGGTTAAGCAAGGACATATAAGTTATCCTGAAACTTTAAAGAGAGATTTGGATCAGGAAACGAGGCATGGCTATGAAGTTGTAGATGTTCAAAAAAACAATTTGCAACTTGAAAAAAGTGTCAAGACTTACAACTTTTTGATTCCGCAAAACAGCAAGGAACTGAGAGATATTTATAAACAAAGCGGATATGGATATGTTGAACTTTATGTGAGAAAAAAATATATAAGGGCGTTCGGACTTTCTTTCACGGTTGTGGAAAGACCGACGAGAAACAATGCGAACTATTTGCTTGTAAAAAGCGTTCACAGAGAACCTGTAAAATTCTACAAGGAATTGCTTCACGAATACCATGATGAAGAAACGAAAAAATTTCTTCCGCTCACGATAATTTACGCAATTCTTTACGGAATAAATCTCATAATGCAACCGAGAGTTGTAAAACAAATCGGTGTCACCGGATACTATATACTTTCGGGTGTAATCATCGTGCTTTTGGTAGTTGCGCTCTACAACTTTTTGAGACACAAACAATTTAAGGAAGACCTTGAATGATTTTAATGCTTTTAATATTGGTGAAGTTCTTCTACTTTTACAGCAAAGTAAATGTTCAGAAGAACTACATCTACACGGTTATATTTTCGACACTTTCGGTGTCGATTTTTGCCATGGGGCTGAAACTTCTCTCGATAAGATCAGGTATTGAATGGTGGGCGATCATGTACTACACACTTTCAATCGTTATGCTTATCGACGTCGTTTACTATAAACATTTCAACCAACTCACAACTATAAATCTTTTGAAACAGATAAAGCATCTCTCTACAGTCGGGGATTCGCTCGCCGTTTTGTTCGACTGGAGCATGCTTGTGCTTGTAATCGATTTGATTATAATCCCGTTTTTGCCGGACGAGGCGATAAGATTTATAACAGGAGGAGCAAGTTTTAGAGTTGTATTTTTGATTTTTATAATTTTCGTACTTGAGCTTTTATATTTCAACAAGAGTAAACAAGTTGTGAAACAGGATTTGGTCTTGTATCACGGAATCGACATTTTGGATACAATCGGCATTGAAGCCGCACAAATAAAAAAAGAGATCGATGAAAATGAGCTGAAAAACTATATTTATAAAACCGACAAGCATGATAAACTCTATGGAGCAGCAAAGGGAACAAACTTGATTGTGATTCAGGTGGAAGCACTTCAAAACTTTTTGTTTCAAAAAGACTATCGCGGGGTAGATGTCGTTCCGAATTTGAGAAAATTTGCAGAGGATAAAAACAGCTTTTACTTCGACAATATGTTTCAAATTATCGGACGCGGCAACACAAGTGATGCTGAGTTTGCAACGCTCACATCTTTATATCCGCCGAGAAAGGCGCCGGTATATATGGACTTTCCGGACAGAGAGTATTATTCACTTCCGAAAGCTTTTAAAGACCTCGGATATACGACTATGATTTTTCACGGAAATGAAAAGCACTATTACAACAGAAATGAAATGTATCCAAATCTCGGGTTTGACAAGTTTTTCGGCAAAGAGGATTATAAATTCAAGGCGGAAAATAAAATCGGATTCGGAATAAACGATGAAGATTTTTTGAGTCAAACTTTTGATTATATTATTGAAGAAGAAAAAAATGGACCGGTGTGTGCATTTATAATAACACTTTCAAGCCACACGCCGTTTAACCTTCCGGACAAGTTCAATTCGAAAGTTGCGGGAGATGAAGCGGAAGGCACGATGGTCGGAAGATATTTGAACTCGATAAATTATGCGGACAAAGCGCTCGGAATGTTTTTTGAAAAAATGGAAACGAGCGGACTTATGGAAAGGTCAACAGTTGTTTTATACGGCGACCACTTTGCGATTTCCGCTGCGAACACAGTCGACGCCTCGGATATGGCAGAGCTTATGGATTATGTATACGGTTATTCGTACGACGACATGATGAATATTCCGCTTGTTATAAGAAACAAAAATTTCGAGCACCAAGTTTTTCAAAACACATGCTCGCAAATTGATATTTTGCCGACACTTTTAAATCTTTACGGCATTCCGAAGAGCAAGGGTGTAATCTTTGGAAGCGATTTAATAAATCGACCGAAGAACAACTGCATGCCGTCGGGATATCTTGAAGAGGGCTCGTTTATCACAAACGATGCATTCATACAGATGGATAGAAGCGGCGACATAAAAGATGCAATAGCATTTAAAAAATTTACGCATGTTCCAATCGATGCAAATCAATATAAAGATGAACTCGATAAACTTTTGCACGAAGAAAAGCTTTCGAAATATGCGATTTTATTTAATAAAATAACAAATGACAGGATTGGTTCTTGATGGACCGATCCTTTTTTACATTTAATAAACTTTTACTTGACAAGCAATATAAAATATGGTAACATATGAAAAGTAGAGCACTTGGAGAGATGGTTGAGTGGTTGAAGGCGCTCGCCTGGAAAGCGGGTATACGTTGATAGCGTATCGAGGGTTCGAATCCCTCTCTCTCCGCCATGGCGCAGATGGGGAAGTAGCGGTTCCTTGTAACCTGTAATCCGCTATAGCAGGGTCTAAAACCGTTGGAGGACATTTATGGTCGAAAGCTGGTTATAGGCGTTGTGTTGATCATGGGGCCCTTTTGCAACGAACAGGTTTGGTGAACCTCGTCAGGTCGGGAACGAAGCAGCGATAGTCAAAACTTTCGTGTGACATTTGGCAACTCTGTGGGAGCAAAGTTTATAATATGAGCACGGTTGTAAATGTTCGAATTCGGCTGCGCCTACATATTAGCATCGGCATAGCCGGTGCATTTTTATTTGGAGGAAAAATGATTTTATTATTTCTATTAATTCTTAAATTTATATTGTTTTATAATCTTACACACGTCACATACAGTCCGCTTGTCGTTCTGTCTGTTGACGTGTTTATTTTTTCTTGTTTTTATTTACTTGGAAATACAAAACTTAAAGGCGCAAAGTCCGTCTATTTCGGCTTATATTTAATTTTGTCGCTCGTGATGTTTGCCGATGCGACATATTTTTCTTATTTTAATCGACTTCCGGTCATAAAAGAACTGGGACACGCCGGTAATCTCGGCGATGTAAAGAGTGCGGTTTTAATGCTTTTAAATATAAAAAATCTGCTCTTTATTTTGGACTTGCCGATTGTGATTTATTTGGCGGCGAAGAGAAAATTGGATGCGCTCGACAAATTTATTGTGGAGAAGTTTAAAATAAGAAAAATTATTATTCCTACATTTTTTGTTATCTTGACGGGAATAGTGCTTTTAATAAATGCGAACAAACTGAGCTCTGTGAAAAAACTTTCTCTTTTTTCTTATCACACTCTCGATATTTTTGGAAAACTTGAGGACGAGAATTCGGAGATTGACGTTACACAGGAAAATTTTATAAGCGAAGACGAAAAAAATGAATTAACAGGAATTGCTAAGGGCAAAAACTTTATAATGATTCAAGTCGAGAGCTTGAACAATTTCCCGATCGGGCGAAAATATGAGGGCGAAGAGATAACTCCGAATCTAAATCGACTGATTGAGGAAAAGGGAACGATTTATGCGAAAGACTATTTTGAACTTTTGGGCGCGGGAAACACAAGTGATGCGGAGTTTGTAAGTCTGCATTCGATGTATCCTTCTATGAAGAATCCGAGTTATGAAGTGTATCTCGATTCATATCTCTACGGTCTTCCGAAAATTTTCAAAGACTTCGGCTACGACGTTGCGGCGTATCACGGATACAAAAGAGATTTTTGGATAAGGGACAGAGCATATCCTCACATCGGATTTGACAAGTTTTATGCGGAGGACAATTTTGATTTGTCGGACAAAATCGGAATGGGACTTTCGGATAAGAGCTTTTTCAAACAATCCGCGGAAATAATGAAGTCCGAGCAAAAACAACCGTTCTTTTCGTTTTTAATAACACTCACTTCGCACGTGCCGTATGAAATGCCGGAAGAGACAAAGACAATAAAAATAAAAAAAGAAGACGAGGGTTCGATTTTCGGAAATTATTTGAACGCCGTAAGATATACTGATGAGGCGATTGGAGAATTTATAGAAGAGTTAAAACAAAATGGACTCTATGACAATTCGGTCATCGCGATTTACGGTGATCACCATGGGATTTTAATGAATAATCCGGACGACAACAGACGAGTCGGAAATTTTGTAGGGAAGAATTTTGATTTTGATACTATGTTAAATATTCCTCTCATCATTCACGTCGGCGGATATGAGGAGACAAAAACGGTCGAAGGCGTGAGAAGTCAACTCGATTTTGCACCGACAATTTTAAATCTTTTCGGCATAAGCAAGAAGAATTATGTGATGATGGGAACGGATATTTTGTCGGATAAAAATCCGGGCGTTGTTTTCCCACAAAGTTACTTGATAAGAGGTTCTTTTATAAACGACGATTATATTTTCCAAATGAAGCGCGACGGCATTTTTGAAAACGGGGAGCTCAGAAGTCGAAAGACGGGCGAGGTTGTGGACCGTGAAAATGCAAGAGAACTTTATAAGAGATCGTTAAAAGAAATCGATTATTCGAAATATGTGCTCGAAAACGACCTCTTGGAGTCGATGATAAAAGAGGGAAACACCGATGAAAATATCGAAGTCAAAAACAATATAAAAGTCAGAAATGCAGTCGAGATTAAAAACAAAGATGAATTCGAAAGCGGATTTAAAAAGGGCTTTAGAACTTTTAGACTCGAATTTTTTAAGAGCGACGACGGATTTTACACGACGGCAGATGAAAAAGGCAATTTGAAAGATTTAAAAACTGCTAAACCGAATCTTATGACTCTCGGGGATTTGGCACGAGGATATGACGAAGACGTTTCATTTATAATCGATGCAAAAAACCCGAGGGAGTTTGCGGACTATATTAGAAAAATGCCGGGACTTTACAGAAATCTGATTTTGGTTGTGAAAAATCTCGAGGACTATGAATATATTTCGGTAAGGCAAAATGGATACCGGATTATGATTGCGGGCGACGAAATTGATGAAAGTATGAAGGCGTCGATGTATGAGAACAACTCGGAGATAATTTTTGAGAGCGCATTTGATGAGAATTTAAAAGAGCGCACATATTTCATGGACAAGGAGCCGAAGATATATTCCTTTGGTGAAACGGAACAGTTTGAAGAGAAGTCCGACCTTCCGAAAGAAAAGGAAATTAAAAAGATAAATCTGAATAATAAAAAAGCGGATAACTATTTTAGAAAGGTTAGCGCGAACTACAACTACGAAACCGAGTCGATTGAAATCGTCGACGAAAAGTTTAACACGATTGACGGGTTGAAGGATTTTATGGCGGATGAAAAAAAGAAGATTGCATTTATTTCGAGCGACCAGGCGGTGCACAATTTGAGAACTTTGAAGGAGCAAAATTTCCCGCTCGACAGAATAGTTGCAGTTTTAAACAGTTACGATGAAGCGCAGTATGTATATAAGCTCGGATTTTATGGAATTGCATTCAGCGACAAGATGAACAGCGACGAGATTTTGGAAGCAATAAAACTTGTCGACGGATTAATTGTGGAGTAAGTTGGGTGATTTCTGTCACCTAATTATATAATTTATCAATATCTATTAATTGTTTGATTTTTAAATGTTGTTGTGTTATACTTTAGACGTAATAAACTGAAGGAGGTTTCAATGGATAATGAAAAATTCAGACTGGAAAGCGATTCAGTCGGTGAAAAACAAGTTCCAATTGATGCATTATATGGCGTACAATCTTTAAGAGGACATGATAACTTTCAAATTACGGGATTGACACTACATCCTGCAATGATAAAAGCGCTTGCAGAAATTAAAAAAGCATGTGCTATTGCAAACTGCAAAGCAGGAGTTTTGGATGCTGACAAAGCCGAAGCAATTGAAAAGTCATGCGATGAAATTATTGAAGGCAAATATCATGAAGCATTTTTTACAGACCCTGTTCAAGGCGGCGCAGGCACAACTGCAAATATGAACGCTAATGAAGTTATTGCAAACATTGCTGAGATGAAAATGGGAGGAGTACCGGGAGAATATAAATTTGTTCATCCTAATGACCATGTAAATATGGGTCAATCGACAAATGACGTATATCCTACCTCCGGAAAGCTCGGAGCAATTGAACTCGCAAATAAGATGCTTGCCGAACTTGATGAACTTATTTCCTCATTGGACAAAAAAGCGGTTGAATTTGACGGCATTGTAAAAATGGGAAGAACTCAACTTCAAGACGCTGTTCCAATCAGACTCGGTCAAGAATTTAAAGCATACAAAGACGCGCTAAGCCGCGATGTTAAGAGAATAAATTATGCACTCGACGGAATAAAAGTTGTAAATATGGGTGCAAGTGCAATCGGAACGGGAATAAATGTCGATACAAAATATCTCGAATTAATCGTTCCGGAACTTAATAAAATTACAGGTTATGATTTGACACAAGCGGAAGATTTGGTCGACGGAACTCAAAACCTCGACGCACTTCTATTCCTCTCAGGCTCTTTAAAAGCGATGGCTATGACTCTATCAAAGATGAGTAATGACCTCAGACTTATGAGCAGCGGACCGAAAACGGGAATCGGCGAAATCAATTTGCCGGCAAAACAAAACGGTTCATCAATCATGCCGGGCAAAATAAATCCGGTTATTCCTGAAGTTGTGACACAAGTTGCATATTTGGTTGCAGGAAACGATGTTACTATTACAATGTGCGCTGAAGCAGGACAACTCGAGCTAAACGCATTTGAACCTGTACTCTTCAAATCACTTTATGAATCAATTGAAACCTTGACAGGTGCAATCAATACTTTGAGAATCAACTGCATCGACGGAATCACTGCAAATGAAAAGAGAATCGAAGAACTCTTGAACGCTTCTGTCGGAATGGTCACAGCTCTCGCTCCACACATCGGATACAAGAGCGCTGCTTCAATCGCAAAAGAAAGTTTGAAAACCGGCGAATCCGTAAAGAGTATAGTTCTTAGAGATAAAATTTTGGATGAAAAAGATTTCAATGAAATCATGAATCCGATGGAACTCACAAAACCGGGCATTGCTGCAAAGCATTTGCTTGATGAAAATAAATAGCAAATAAAAAAGACCTCGCGAGGTCTTTTTTTGTTGTCTATTTTTGCCATGTCCAATTCGAGAGATCAAACTCATCCTTAAAGTGCATCATTTTCATATTTTCATACGCCATAATTCGAATTTCACCGTATCTTAAAAATCCGTAGAGCTCTTTGTGGTTTATTGGAATTTGAATGTAATTTATAATTTTGCCGTCGGGAATTATAAGTCCCTTTTCATCTTCGCGGCCAAGTCCCAAGCTCGCTTTTAAAAGATAGCCGGACTTTTTGCTGACTGAAAAAGAGAAAGACTTGCTTACAGCTTTGCCGTTTGGAACTTCAAACGGATATTTTTTCGTCTTCGCTTTTTCAGCGGAATCGCCCGAAAGAATTTGATTTACATTCGCATACATATTGCCTTTGCTTTTTTCTTCGCTTATTCTGCGATAGATGCGACCGGAGCGCACCTCCTCGACAAGTGCGAAATATTCCTTGAAGTCGAGATAGATTGGAATTGTAAATTCGGTCTTGTGAGTGTTTTCGTCGTACTTGACGAAATTGATTAAAATTTTTCCGATGTCAAAAGAAAAATCGGACAGTTCAACGAAGGCGCCTTTGGAGTCTTCTCTTGCAAAATTGTGAATGTACATATTTGTCTCCTTTATTTTTATTATAAATATTATAACACATAATTGACGATTTTAGGAAATTAATTTGCTCATTTTGATTGTTTTATATAAATATTTTACGATTTAAAATTTTTTTACGATTCGGATGTTCGCTTCAAGCTTTATTAATAGCGACAGATGTGGTATAATTATTTAATGAATAATTACTAATAATTTTGTTTTTCTGGAGGAAGAATGGAAAATTTATATAAATTGGACGAATACAAAGAAACTTCGTGGAGCGGGGGAAAGACGAGAGAATATTTTATTTATCCCGTCGATTCGAGCTACAAGGACAGGGATTTTAAAATCAGATTTTCAGAAGCGAGTGTCGACGTCACGGGAACGGATTTCACAAAGCTTCCCGGCTACAAGAGATATTTGATTCCGATTACAAACACGCTTGTTTTAAATATGAAGGGAAATAAAATTCCTATAAAAAAATATACCGCATTTTATTTTGATGGAAGCGACGATATCGTCTCCGAAAGCACGGGGCACGATTTAAATCTCATGCTGTCGGAAGATTTGGTCGGTAAGCTCGAGGTTGTGAAATTTTATCACGAGCTTTTGATTAAGGACGACATAAAAAAATCCAAAATTCTGTTTTTCTACAGTTTGGAAGACGGCGTTCAAATAATTTCTAAGAAAAAGAGCGTTACGCTTGATAAAAATGAGGTTGCGGTTTTTATTTCGGACGACAAGTTTGAACTTAAAATCAGCGCGGACAAAGAAGAAAATAAAATTGTTTGGGGCAAAGTGACTTTATGAGTTTGTTTAAAAAGTTTTTCATCGGCTTTTTTGTGATTTTTTTAATCACAGCCGCATTTTTGTATATAAATCTTGAAGATGTGGTCTATTATGTTAAGGAAAAAAAGCTGAATGAAGAGCCGGGCGTACAATATAAATATATCGAAGTTCATTCACAAGGTGACAGTTATGTCTACAACAACGTTATTTATACTTTGAACAAGGGCAGATTTACGGGAGTCGATTTCGAAGGAAAGACTCTTTACGAAAGGATTCTCGATACTGAAGATTTCAAAATGACGGGTGTCAAGGACAAGATTTTTTTGATGAACAACAAAAAGGTTATAATACTTGACGATGAGAATCACCTTATTAAGGAAATGGACGGTGAGGGAGAGATTGACGGAATTTCTCCTATTTTAAAAGGTTTTGCAATTTTTTCGAGAGATTCGGAAAACTATAAGACTACGATTTACGACGACGATTTGAACATTCTCAAGACATATGTACAAAAGGATGCGACGATTGACGTTTCAATACTCGACGATGCTTTCGAAGTTTTGAATATAAAGAAGACGGAAGAGGGGCTTTCGTCGGTTTTAAATCGCATCAAGGACGATGAAACAGAGACGGTTTTGGAGCTTGGCGGATATGTTCCATACAAGTTTTACAACACTAAAGACGGTTATTTGATAGCAACCGACAAGGAGCTTGTCTTCTATGACGGAAAAAATATCGAGGGAAAGATTTCATACGAAGGTTTCAGAGGACTTTATAAGCTTCAAAAGAATTATTGTCTGTTTGCGGATAATATTCTTTATGTTTTGAAACCGAATATGGAGATTGTGGTCAAAGAGGAGTTGTCCGGATTTGACCGTATTAAAAATTTCAATAACAAAGTTTTGATTTTCACCAACAGAGAGTTTTTAATCGTTGATGATACGGGTATAAGTAAAAGGGTGAAAACTGATCGGGATATCTTGAACATGTATGGAGAGGACAGACCGATTGTAGAATTTAGAAATGGTTTCATAATATACTAGGAGGTGTTTAAATGAAACTTGATTTAAGAGGACTTGATTGTCCGGAACCGGTTATTAGAACCAAAAAAGAATTGGATAAGGCTGATGTTAATGAGGTAACTTCTGTTGTTGACAACGAAGTTGCAAGAGAAAATTTGAGAAAACTCGGCGAATCTTTGAACTGTAAAGTTGTGGCAAAGGAAGTCGGAAGCGATTTTGAAGTCACAATCACAAAAGACGGCGAAGCTCACTCAACAGAGGGCAAAGGAACATTTATTAATGGTGATTCCGTAATTTTGTTCAAACAAAACTTCTTCGGAAGTGATAAGGAACTTGGAAAGATTCTCATCAAGAGCTTTATTTACACAGTTCTTGAAAGTGGAAATCTTCCGGACAAAATGTTATTTGTAAACGAAGGTGTAAAACTTGTTTGCGAAGAAGGCGACATCTTGGAAGACTTGAAAAAATTGGAATCAAACGGCGTAAAAGTTGCAGCATGCGGACTCTGCCTCGATTTCTTCAAGCTTAAAGAAAGCGTAAAAGTCGGAACAATCACAAATATGTACGACATCTACACAACAGTTAAGAATGCAGGACATTTAATCGAAATTTAGGAGATAAATTTGGAAGTTTTAAAGACATTTTTATTAAATGAAAATGGTGAATTGAAGTTCTTCAGCAAGCTTTTGCTTGCCGGAGGACTTTTAATTGTGTCTTTTCTCATTGTGAGAGTGATACAAAAAGTTATACTTAAATCTATAAAAAAGAGGTTTACATCGCTTCACGGACCTGAGGGAAAGAGATTTCAAACGCTCATCTCTCTCGTTGAATCGCTCACAAAAACCTTTATACTTATAATTTGGTTTTTTGCATCTTTAAGTATTTTCGGAATTGATGCGAAAGGACTTGTTGCTACCGCCGGAATCGGGGGTCTTGCAATCGGTCTTGCAGCAAAGACATTTATAGAGGATTTTATAAGTGGAATATTTATTCTTGCTGAAAACGCTTTCAACATTGGAGACTATGTTTCTATTGCGGGGAAGGAAGGAGTTGTTGTTGACGTTGCTCTTAGAATCACAACTATAAGAGATTTCAACGGCGAGCTTCACACAATTCCGAACAATCTTATAAAAATCGTCACAAACAGGTCCAAAAACATTCAAAGGGCGATGGTTGAAGTGTCGATTTCCTATGAATCGGATTTAGCGAGAGCGAAGGAATTGCTTACAAAAGGTCTCGCAGAAAAATTTGACGGGGCGAAATCGGTTATCGAAGCACCGGTTCTTCAAGCACCGGTTGAACTTATGGATTCCGGGGTGCTATTAAGAGTTGTGGCATATGCGGTTCCGGGTGAACAATGGAGAATTGAGCGCGAAATGAGAGAAGAAATTAAAAATATATTGGATAGGAATAATATTGAAATTCCATACAACAAGATGGATATCAATTTAAAGACGGAGAAAAATGCTTAAGATATTTGAAGGCGATATAGTCACGATGAAAAAACCGCATCCTTGCGGAAAAAATGAGTGGCAAATAATAAAGACCGGAGTCGATATGAAAATCAAATGTGTGGGTTGTGGCCGCGAGGTCATGATTTCAAGATTTGATTTTTACGGACGCGTCAGAAAAGTTTTAATTGACGGACATTTCGAGTCGGTAAGAACATCAAAAGAATTTGAGGGAAGATAATGAGGAAATTATGTATTGTCGGCGGGATGGGTCCGCTTGCAACTTCGGATTGTTATACGAGAATAATTGAAAAATCTCCTGCGACAAAGGACCAGGAGCATATAGAAACGCTGATAATTTCCGATTGTCTTATGCCGGACAGAACGAAATCCATTGTAAGCGGCGACTCCAAAGAGTTGTTGGAGCATTTTAAGAACAATTTTAAGATGGCGGAAGTTTGGGGTGCGGATTTTATAATTATTCCTTGCAACACCAGCCATTTTTATTATGATGAGTTTGTAAAGATGACCGATATAAAAATTTTGAATATGATTCATCTTGCGGCTAAAAAGGCGAGTGACAAAACTTATGTTTTTGCGACGGAGGGGACATATAAGTCGAAAATTTATAAAAAATATCTCGAGCAGGAAAACAAAGAATATTTGCCTTTAACAGACGAAGAAAAGAGAATATCCAACGATACAATTTATAGGATTAAACAGGGCGAGGAGCCGAAGCTTCAAAATTTCCCGGAATTTCGAAAAATGCTCGAGGAAAAATCTGAAAAAGCGGGAGTAATCCTTGCATGTACGGAGCTTTCTCTTTTGGATATAAAAAATGACAATGTAATAGATGCAATGAATGTACTGGTCGACGAGACGGTGAGGGAGGCATATGCGTGATTGAATTATTTATCGCTTTTTTTAAGATAGGAATTACCACATTCGGTGGGGGTTATGCAATGCTTCCTATTTTAATACGAGAAATTGCCGAAAACAAAAAATGGGCGACAGAAGACGAACTCTTGGAATACTTTGCGATCGGACAAGCGACTCCCGGCATAATCGGTGTAAACACGGCGACATTTGTGGGTTATAAGCATGCAAAAGTTCCGGGTGCGATTGTTGCGACACTCGGATTTATTGCGCCGTCGATTATAATTATAAGCATCATATACAGATTTATAGATATTTTGTCGGACAAATTTTACTACGGCACAAAACTCGTGAAAATTACGGTCTCGGCGCTGATACTGCACACCTTGTACAAGATGTTTATAAAGGAAGCAAAGTCGGTAAGGAGCCTCGCTTATATCGCAATCGCTCTAACTCTCGCATTTTTAAAAGTGCCGCTTCCTTTAATTGTGCTTATGTTTGCAATCGTTTCGATGATTGAGGTGAAATATGCTAAGACTGATTTATGAATTTTTTAAAACAGGACTCTTCTCGATTGGGGGCGGACTTGCGACAATTCCGTTTTTGGCAAAGATGGGCGAAACTTTCGGATATTTTACGCAGGATGAACTCCTGACTATGATTGCCGTGAGCGAGTCGACACCGGGACCTATTGGAATAAATATGGCGACGTTTGCCGGAATAAAGGCGGGCGGAATTTTATACGGAATTATAGCACCCTTGAGTTTAGTTTTGCCATCTTTAATAATTGTGATAATGATTGCAAAACTCATTGAAAAATACAGAAAAAGTCCATATATGCAAAATATTTTAAAGACATTAAAACCGGTTTCAATCGGATTTATCGCTGCGGCTATAATACCGATTTACATTTCGTTTTTCAAAGAAGTGGAGGGTCTTTACACTCTTGGAATGGTCGCGATTATGGCACTTGTATTTTTTATGAGGGAAAAACTAAACAAACTGCACCCGGGATTTATTATTTTGGGAGCGTTTTTCATAGGCATAATTTTTGATTTTGTAAAATTTTAAAATGAATTTTAATATGCGAAAGAATTTTTTGTTTAAATTTATAGTGTTTGCGGCATTTGTTTTTTCGAATGTTTTTATTTTTAAATCGCTGAAGCTATTGATATTGGAACTTGTTCTACTCACTATTTTCGGATTTTTATATTCAAAGAAAGCGAAGAAGACGATTCTCGAAATAAAATCGAAAAAAATGCGTGGAAATTTCAAAGCGATTTTTATTGCGGATTATCATTCGAACCCTGCGGACGGAGTGCTTGAGATTATAAAAAGTGAGGCAGAGGACTCGGATTTTGTGTTTTTGGGTGGCGACATAGTTGATGATAAAGCGGAGGATTACAATGTCGATGAACTCTTTTCGGAAATCGGCGAGAGAGAAACTTTTTATGTGGTTGGAAACCACGAAGTTCGTCGAAAAGATCTACCGGAACTTATAAACTATTTTAAAAATAATTCGACATATCTCTCGAGAAAAACTTCTCCGATTTCGATTTCGAATTTTGAGATATATGGAATTGACGACGCGACTGTGAATGAAAGCGATTTTAATTATTCACTTCTTTATTTTAAAGAAACGCTCGACAATGAGAAGTTTAATATTTTACTCGTGCATCGCCCGGAATATTTTGAAAAATATATGGATGCGGGTTTCGATTTGGTACTCACCGGACACGCTCACGGGGGACACGCGAGACTGCCGTTTATCGGTGCAATTGTTGCCCCGGGGCAAGGTTTTTTTCCGAAGTTTCAAAAGGGACTATACACAAAAGGGGAGCAGAATATGTTTTTAACTTCCGGCGCATCGAAGAAAAAATATTTGGTGCCGAGGTTTTTTAACAGAGCGGAAGTTGTTATTATAAATTTTATGGAGGAATTATGATTTTTTTTGATTTGGATGACACAATTTTGGATACCAAAAATTGCAACAAAAGAATTTATGAAAGAATAAGAGCGGATTTAAAAGTCGACATGGATGCGGATTTGTTCAGAAGAAAACTAAGAACGTCTTTAAGACCGAGAATGATTAAATATTTCGAATTTCAATACAATGAAACAATTGGAATTGACCCGCTCGATTTTCTGTTGATGGAAACTCCGTACGAAGAAGAGCATATGGAACTTTTTAAGGAAGCAGTATGGAGCGACTTGAAGGATATTTTCAGCGGAGTTTCGAAAGATGAATTTTATGAAACAGTTTTAAAAAGAAGAAACGATTATACGGAAGCACTTCCGGGGATGGTTGAACTTTTGACGGATTTAAGTAAAGAGCACAAACTCGGAATCGTCACAAACGGACTTAGCGAAATTCAACACAAAAAAATTGACACTTTGGGCATTCGCCATCTCTTTAAAGACATTTTCGTCTCGGGCGACTTCGGATATGGAAAGCCGGACCCGAAATTTTATGCGCACGTAATCCACAAGAGCGGTTGTGACAAAAAGCAATCGATTATGATTGGGGACAATCCTCAAGGCGATGTTATGGGTGCGCTGTCCGCAGGAATGATGGCTATTTATTTTAACGGTCGCGAAGTGGACTATGATTTAAATGTGGCGCACAATGCGGATGAGCTTAGAGCGGAAATTGAAAGGCTACTCGGATGAAGAGAAAAAATCTTCTCATTTTTGGAATTGTAACAATTTTACTTACGATAATAATTCCGACGGGAATTTTTTCGGAACTTGATAAAGATATCGCGATGATTTTCTTGGGAGACAAAAGCGAATCAATTTATGATTTCAATTTGTTCATAACGAGTATTTTTAATCCTATAAATGCGGTAATATTGTGTGCAGTTGCGGTTATAATTTTAATCGCAATAAAAAGATGGAGATACGGTTTTTACCTCGCTTTAACAATGTTACTGTCAACCGGGATAAACGAGGGAATAAAATCATTTTACACGAGAGTGCGACCTTCATATGCGCACTTTCTCGAGTCGGGGCATTCGTTTCCTTCGGGACACAGTGCCGCTTCCGCATGTTTTTTCGGATGTTTGTATTTAATAATAAGAAATAGCACATCGTCAAAAAAGACATGCAGAATCACGGCGGTTTTCGGCACACTTTTTGCAACATATGTTGCATTTACAAGGCTTTATTTCGGCGTTCATTATCCGACGGACGTCGCTGTTGGACTTATGTGGGGACTATTTCTCTCAAATGCGATGGAGTATTTAATGTACTCGGCCGGAATAATTTATAGAAAAGAATTATATTATATGGGTTAAATTTTGTTTTTCTGTTTACAGAATTTTAATTTAATGGTAGAATTGTATTGAGGTGGTATTGATGCAAATCGGCCTTATGGGGTTTGGAACTATCGGCAGCGGAGTATACGAGCTGATAAATTCAAAAATGAGCGACATAAAAGTAAAAAAAATATTGGTTCGCGGTCTTAAAGGACGAGACAGTCTTCTCTTCACAACCGACAGGGAGGAGATTTTGAATGACAACGAAATCGACACGATTGTAATTGCAATTGGTGACAACGATGTTGCATACGAAATCGCAACCGAGGCTTTGAAAAGAGGGAAGAATGTTGTTTCCGCAAACAAGGAAATCGTCGCAAATCATTTAGCTGAGTTTATTGAGCTCGCAAATGAAAACAATGTCAAGTTCAGATTTGAATCGACGGTCGGCGCGGGTCTTCCGTGGATCAAAACTCTTTCCGAGTATGGAAAGATAAATAATATCAGCAAGGTTTACGGCAATTTCAACGGAACCAGCAATTTTATTTTGGACATGATGAAAAGGGACGGCATTGATTTCAAAGAAGCTCTTTTAAAAAGTAGAATTTTGAGATATCAGGAGCCAGATTATTTTGATGACATTACAGGAGTGGATTCGAGAAATAAGCTCATTATTTCAATGATGCTCGCATTTAATAAATATGTAGTTCCAGAAGATATTCCGACATACGGAATCCAAAACATTAGAAATCTCGATTTCGGTTTTTTTGAAAGACATAAACTGACCCCGAAACTCATGAGCTATGCAATGATTGACAACGACAAGATTGCAGCAATTGTTGCGCCGACTTTGTATGAACAGTCCACTTTGAGAGCGAATGTACGAGGCAACAACAATATGCTCGGCATGGTCGGGGATATTATTGGAGAAGTGCAGATTATAGGTGAAGGAGCGGGAAAATATTCCGCATCGAACGGGGTTTTACTTGATTTGATAGAAATTATTAATGGCGATGATATAAAGCTGACCCTGCCTGAAAAAGCTAAAATTGACGAAACTAGAATCACACACAGATTTTATTTTTCGTTTGACCAAGGCTCCTATAAAATCGAAAGAATTTTGCTTCCGTATGTGCACTCGATTTTTGAAACGCAAGACAGTTTTGTTATTACAACAAGAAATATAAGTCTTGACACCTGTATCGATTTACTCGAAAAAATAGAGGATACAGATGAAAGATTCTTCTTTGCCGTTTACGGCGACGGAGAATTAAGCTAGGAGGTTTTTATGAAACAAAAAATTACTACACGAGAAATGGTATTAACTGCTGTATTTATTGCTTTGGGCGTAATAATACCATGGGCATTTCACAGTGTTCCGAATGCATGGACATTCTTACCTATGCATCTTCCGGCACTTGTGGCAGGACTTTTACTCGGACCGGTAAGCGGTCTTTTAACCGGAGCATTTTCCGTAGTTTTAAGCGGACTTATAACAGGAATGCCACCGGTTGCAAAATGGCTCGTAATGATTCCTGAACTCGCAAGCTATGGACTTTTTGCAGGACTTTTCCAACGTATGTTTAAAAAAGACTATGTTGGAACACTCATCTCTTTGGTGCTCGCAATGCTTGCAGGAAGAGTTGTTTATGCACTTATGAAATTTATCGAAGTTCAAGTTGTTGCAGGGGTTGAACCTTTCACATTCAAAGCATTTATCGCGGGAGCATTCGCAATGGTTATCGCAGGCATCATAATGCTTGTCGTAATAGTTCCGCCGATTGTTATTATGCTCAGAAAATTGCTTGAAAACAACAACAGATAAGATATGTTTATTACATTAGACGGATTTTCCGGAAGCGGGAAATCGACACTGGCGAAAAAACTTGAGTGCAATATTTCCGGAGTAAGGTTAATAGAAGCGGATGATTTTTTCTACCGACGTGGAGAAAAGAGAGATAAAAGAGCCGGCAATTTTAATGTAAGACGATTTATAAAAGAAGTCATTCCTCAAATAAAAAGTGGGAGTGGCTTCTTTATTAGAGCGTATGATTGCAGGAGCGGCAAGTTTTATAAAAAATGGATTCCGGAAGGGGACATAACGATATTGGAGGGAAGTTACACCTCGACTCCGAATCTTGACAAGTACAGAGATTTGGGATTTTTTGTGAATGCGGACAAAAGAAAACGTGAACTTCGTGTGAAGTCGAGAGAAGGAGACAACTACTTAAATTTTTTAAACAGATGGTTTAAAGATGAATATAATTATGAGATAAAATTTAGAACATATAAAAACAGTATAATAGTGGATAATTATAATGAATTGAGGGATAATATATGTGGAGAAAAATTATTAAGGACAAAGAATTTACAAGTTCGCTGACAAAAATCGCTGTACCGGTTATGCTTCAAAGTTTAATTACGAGCAGCCTCAATACACTCGATACTTTCATGATAACGAAGCTCGGCACAAACTCGATTGCCGGAGTCGGACTTGCAAATCAGGTTTTCTTTTTTTACAGCTTTATACTATTTGGAATAAATACGGGGGCGTCAATCATGCTTGCTCAATTTTTTGGTGCAAATGAGATGGACAGAGTTAAGAAAACTCTCGGTTACGCCCTCAAATTTTCGATTGCGGTATCTATTGTTTTCAACATACTTGCCTATTTTGTTCCTGAATATTTGATTTCGCTTTTTACGGATGATTTGGGAGTAATTGCCGAAGGCGCAAAATATATGAAAGTGGTTTCCCTTTCATACATCGTAACGGGCATGAGTTTTGCAATCGGGATTGCAATGCGAAGCACCGGAAATGCACGAAGCCCGTTCATCGCAAGTTTTATTTCGTTTTTTGTTAATGCATTTTTTAACTACTGTTTCATTTTCGGGAAATTCGGCTTTCCGGCTCTCGGAGTAAAGGGTGCCGCAGTCGGAACGATTTTTGCAAGATTTACCGAATGCTTTGTACTTATTTATGTAATCAGAAAATACAAAGGTCCTCTTTATGCGAATGTCAAGGATTTATTTTCAATCGACAAGGACTTCAGAAAGTATTTTGTGCGCGTTGTTGCACCTGTAACTGTCGAAGAAACGCTTTGGAGTCTTGCGCAAGTGGTTTACGGAGCAATATATGCAAAAATCGGCGTTGAAGCGACTGCGGCAATTCAAGTTGCACAGGCAATTTCAAATATGCTTTATGTCATTGCGAGAGGAGTTTCCTCGGCATCTGCTGTTATTCTCGGCATAAAAATTGGTGAAAACAAGCTCGACAGAGCACACGATATGGCGCTTAAAAGTTTGACTGTCGGATTTACGGCGGGTGTGATTTTAGGCTCGGTTTTAATTTTTATTCCGCACATTTTGCTGAAGGTCTTCCCGGACTTAACTCCGGGCGTGCGTGAATCGGCAAGACTAGCATTAATGGCGTTCGGCGCGACATATCCTTTCAGAATGTATAACTCCGTTTCTATTGTCGGAGTATTTCGTGGAGGTGGAGACGTAAAGTATTCGATGTTATTGGAACTGTTCTGCTCGTGGTGCGTGGGAATTCCTTTTGCAGCAATTGGAGTTGTATTTTTCGGGGTGCCGCTTTGGGGCGCACTTCTTCTTTCGTCGACTGATGAAGTTGTAAAACTTGCAATCGGAACACCGAGAATACTCAAGAAAAAATGGATTAAGAGATTGGCTTAGGTGATAGAATGTATTTTATTATCGGCGGAGTGATTTTATTTTTAATTTTAAAAATATTGTCAGTTCCATTTAAAATTATATTTAAACTTATTATTAATGCAATTGCGGGAGCGGTTTTACTTTTGATTGTAAATTTTCTTCTTTCAAATTTCGACTTATTTGTTCCTCTCACAAACTTGAACTGTATTTTAGTCGGGATTTTCGGTGTGCCGGCGGCGATAATTTTGGTAATTTATTATGCGAAGTAATTTTTTAGAGCCGGTAAAAATAAAGGATAAAATCTTTTATAGAAAAGATTTTTCGGACAATTCGAGTCTGATTATGACCGGGATTGATTTTAATTTCAGAAAGTACAATTTAAAAAACACAAATAAATTTTTAAGATTTTACGGTTTGACCGAAAAAAATATTGCCAAGACCTTTCAAAAACACACGAGAAATGTGGTTTTAAATCCACATCCGGGTGAATATTATAATGTGGACGGCTTCGTAACGTCGTCCAATCCGATTATGATTGTGACGGCGGATTGCATTCCGATTTTAATTAAAGGTAAAAAGCGGACCGCTCTTGTTCATGCGGGATGGCGAGGCGTTCAAAAGAGAATTTATTTTGAAGCGATAAACAAAATGGATGAAGACAAAAAAGATTTGGACATTTATCTTCTTCCTTCGATTTCAAAGCCGTCTTTTCAAGTGGGCGAAGATTTTATGGACGAGTTCAAGGAAAGATACGGTTTTCGAACATTTGCGACAAAGGACAAAGTGCCTGGCAAATATTTATATGATTTAAAAAACTTTGTAAAATTTGAACTTATAAATTTCGGCATAAAACCGGAGAATATTTTTATTGAGGACATCGACACCTATTGCGACAGGCGTTTTCACAGCTATAGACGCGAGGGAAAAGATTACGGTCTAAACGCCATTATCTACATCGTATAAATTTTTTATCTTGATTAAAATTTTTATATATGGTAAAATTAATTGATTATATACAAAGGATGATAACTTTTGGAAAGATTTATTGTAAGAGGCACAGGTGAATTAAAGGGAAGTGTTCGAGTAAGCGGTTCGAAAAATGCGGCGCTTCCTATTTTGTGTGCAACAATTCTCTGCGGAGAGGAAATTGTACTTGAGGATGTGCCTGAATTAAAAGACGTTGAAATACTATGCGAAGTTTTACGAGGACTCGGAGTAAAAGTTGAGCATAGAGATAAAAATTTATATGTTATAAATGCGGAAAGTATTACGAATACGGTTACCGGCGAAGAGCTTATGAGCAAGATGCGCGCAAGTTTTTGCGTTATGGGTCCGCTTCTTTCAAGAATGGGTCACACGGGAAATGCTTTGCCGGGCGGTTGTGCAATCGGCACAAGACCGATTGATTTACACATAAAGGGATTCAAGGCTTTGGGAGCTGAAGTCAGCATTTCAAAAGGTATGGTAAATGCAAGCGCCGAAAAACTTATCGGCGACGATATTTATCTCGACTTCCCGAGTGTCGGCGCAACGCAAAATATTATGATGGCGGCAGTTTTGGCTGAGGGAGAAACCACAATCGAAAATGCGGCTATGGAACCTGAAGTTGTTGATTTGTCGAACTTTTTAAATAAAATGGGCGCGGAAGTAAGAGGCGCCGGAACTTCGACTATAAAAATCAGAGGAGTAAAAAAACTTCACGGCTGCAGACACCAAATTATTCCGGACAGAATTGAAGCGGGCACATTTATGATTTTGGCGGCGGCAACGGGCGGAGATATAATCATCGAAAATGTTATCACAAGTCACATGAGACCGGTTATTGCGAAGCTCAAGGAATGTGGAGTGAATATTTCGGAAAACGGAGACACGATAAATGTCAGCCACCACGGAAGAGTAAAGGGTTTTGACATAAAAACACTTCCATACCCGGGCATGCCGACGGACATGCAGGCGCAATTTATGGCACTTGCAACGATTGCGGAAGGCACGAGCGTGGTCATCGAAACGGTTTTTGAAAACAGATTCATGCACGCCGACGAGTTTAAGAGAATGGGCGCAAATATTAATATCGACGGAAGAACGGCGATTGTGCAAGGTGTTGAAAAACTTAGAGCGGCAAAGGTGAAGGCGACCGACTTGAGATGCGGTGCAGCTCTTATAATTGCGGCATTAACTGTTAAAGGTGAAACGGAAATAGGCGACGTCTATCATATAGACAGAGGCTATGAGGATGTAATAGAGAAGTTTAGAGCTTTGGGTGCAGATATAAAGAGAGTAATGTAATATACAAAGAAGGAGATAATTATGGGTTTTATGCTTAGAAACGACGTTGGAATTGACCTTGGAACGGCGAGTGTGCTTGTTTATGTAAAAGGCAAGGGCATTGTTCTTCAAGAACCGTCGGTCGTTGCAATTGATCAATTTACAAATAAATTTCTCGCCGTTGGAGAAGAAGCGAGAAAAATGCTTGGAAGGACACCTGGAAATATTGTTGCTGTAAGACCTTTAAAGGAAGGTGTCATTTCAGATTACAATATTACTCAAAGGATGCTTAAATATTTTATCGAGAAATCTCTCGGCAGAATGCTTTTGAAGCCGCGCTTGATTGTTTGCGTTCCTTCGGGATGTACGGAAGTTGAAAAGAGAGCGGTTATTGAAGCTGCAAATGAAGCAGGCGCTGTTAAAACTTATTTGATTGAAGAGCCAATTGCTGCTGCAATCGGTGCAGGTCTTGATATAACAGAGCCGACCGGAAATATGGTTGTCGATATCGGAGGAGGAACAACAGACGTTGCAGTAATTTCCCTCGGAGGAATTGTTGTTTCAAAGTCAATCAAAGTTGCCGGAGACAATTTCGATGAATCAATCACAAAATATGTAAGAAAGAAACACAATATGATGATTGGAGAAAGAACGGCTGAAGAACTTAAGGTAAATATCGGCTGTGCATATCCGCTCGAAGAGGAACAATTCTTGGAAGTAAAGGGAAGAAATCTTGTTTCCGGACTTCCGATGAATGTTGTTGTAAGCTCGAACGATATGCTCGAAGCTTTGAAGGAACCTGTTCAGGAAATTCTCGAAGCTGTTCACTATGTGCTTGAAAAAACTCCGCCTGAACTTGCAGCGGATATTTCAAATCAAGGAATTATTTTGACCGGCGGTGGAGCGCTTCTAAAAGGGCTTCCTGAAATCATTCAGGAAAGAACCGGAATCAATGTTCGAGTTGCCGAAAACACAATCGAATGTGTGGCAATTGGAACGGGAAAGAGCCTCGACTGGGTTGAAATTCTTGAAAAAAACAATGAATCAGGTGGAAAATATAGAAGATAGCGAGATTTATCTCGTTATTTTTTTACATAAAAATATCTATGGAGAGTTTTATTTCACCATAGATATTATAAAGCAAATAAAAAAAATCATGGACATCTCCATGATTTCTTAATCGGCGAATTGAACGGTGCCGTTTTCCATTGATTTAATTTTTGCGAGCGATACAAGATTGTAGCCTTCTTTTCTGATTTCATCGCCGCCGCCTTGATAAGTTTTTTCGATTACGATGCCGATACCTTCTACGGAACCTCCGGCTTTTTTTACCATACTGAGAAGCGCTCTTAAAGCATTTCCCTTTGCGAGGAAATCGTCAACGATAAGAATTTTGTCGTCTTCGTTCAAATATTTTTTTGCAACGACAAGTTTGTTGTTTTTCTTTTGCGTGAAGCTATGGACGTCTTCAATATAAACTTCGTCCGGCAAATTTATATGCACGTTTTTCTTTGCAAACACAACCGGCACGTGAAGATATTGAGCAGTTATTGTAGCAATTGCAATTCCGGAACTTTCAATTGTGAGAATTTTGTTTATGCCGAGCCCCTTGAATTTGTCTCTGAAATAAAGTCCTACTTCGTTTAAAAATTCTATATCCAATCTGTGATTTAAAAAGCTGTCGACTCTTAAAACTCCGCCATCTTCAACTCTTCCCTCAGTTAATATTTTTTGTTTTAATAATTCCATTTTTCTCACCACCTAAATTAATACATATATTATATCACGTTTTATTAATATTTCAAGCATTTCATTATGTTACAATATTATATCATGCGATGAAAATCTTGAAAAAAGCACGCCGTTAATATATAATGTAGTTAAGTACAATATAAATAAAAGACGGAGGGACAATATGAAAAGAATATCAAAATTTTTACTTATATTTGGAATTATTTTTTTGTCCATTTCAAAAATATATGCTCGTCCAAAGACGAAGATTATTGTGAATGGAAATGATATAACGGATGTTGCACAGTCTGTGAATAAAGATGACAGAATCCTTGTGCCTATAAGATTTATTTCGGAAGCGCTGAATAAGGAAGTAAATTATATAGATTATTCAAAGGAAGTTGTTATAAGCGACACATCGGGAAAGATGACTCTTCAAATCGGAAGTCGTTTGATAGAACTTCCGAACGGAGAATATATATTGTCCGACGTTCCGGCTCAACTTATTAATGACAGAACATATGTGCCGGTGAGAGTTATTGCGGAAAGTTTTAACATGGCTGTAAGCTACGATTTTCCGACAAACACGGTTACAATTGAGGAGGGAACTCCAAATCCCGACGACTCATACCAAATTCAAGGTTTTGACGACGTCGCAAGGACAATTCAAAACTATACTATAATTCCGGGCAAAAATATAGCGCCGCGAATTGTAAAATCAAATTTGTTCATAGTTGACCCGATTACGAAAAAAGGTATTATAAATGCAAAGTCTACAAATTTGAATATTTCATACACTCCGGTAAAGGCGAAGGATTTTAGTATAATTTTGATCGCAAGTTATGACAAAAATGGAAATATTGTCACCGGTCGCGGAAAGAAAGTGAATACGAAACTCGTTCCTGAAGTATCGCTTGAAGGAGTGACGGAAGGCGCAGTAGTTTACGAAAAAGCGGAACTTACACCGAAATTCAATTTTGTTCCGGTGTCTTTGAGCTATACAGTTCTTGACAACAACAGCGGAAAGGCAAAAAAATACGAAAACAAAGACCCGTTTGCACCTTGGCAATTTGAAGTGCCGGGTGGAGAATCGAGAAATGTTCAAGTTACAATAAATGCGGTTGACATCGACGGAAACAATTATATTTCAAATCCCGTCAATTTCGAAATTCAAACTTCAAGAAGATTTGCCCTTACGGGAGTTAAACCGAATGAGGTTATAAATAAGACGGTTACGTTAAATGTAAATAGAAATTTTGACGTCACCTCGACCAGATATTATCTCGGAAATGTTGCAGGAGAAACACTACTGAAGGAAAAACCTTATGGTGAGTATATTTTTAATCCATCCGAAGATTTAAACGGAAGCTATTATTTGAGAGCGGAGGTCACCCTTCCAAACGGTGAAATTTTATCGACCGATAAGGTTAATGTCACGATTAAGGGCGGAAGAAGACTTCTTCTTCAAGGGGTTGGACCTAATGCAGTTATCACGGGCGAAACGGAACTTTCATACGACTCGAATCTCGAAGCAAAGAGTGTAAATTATGTCTTCAGCGGACCGTCATCCTTCACAGTAAAAGGTATTGTCGGCGGAAAGACAAAATTTTCTCCGGCAAACAGAAAGAGCGGAACATACAAGATTTACGCTGAAATCGAAACAAATAAAGGAAAACTTAAGAGCGATGTTGTGAGTGTAAAAATTCACAATGAAAAGATTTTCGGACCGGCTCCGATAGTGCAGAAGAATAAATTTATCGAAGAATTTTCACCGCTTGCAATCGAAGCGATGAATAAAACCGGAATGGCGGCATCGATTCAAATGGCACAAGCCATTCTTGAAACGGGATGGGGACAATATGTTCCTGTAGATAAATACACGGGAAGGATTTCCAGAAACCTTTTCGGTATAAAAGGCAAGGGCTCTGCAGGTTCCATAATCTCAAACACTTGGGAAGAATACAACGGAGTTTTATATAGAATCGACGACTATTTCAGAGCGTATAACAGCGTGAACGAAAGTTGGAATGACCACAAAAAACTGCTTCTCACAAAAGAAAGATATCAAATTTTCAGAGATGTTATGTTTGACTATGTGAGAGGAGCATATGCGATAAGAAGAGCCGGATACGCAACCGATTCGGGTTATCCGGGCAAACTTATAAAAATTATAAACGACAATAATTTAAGAAAGTTGGATGAAGTGAGTTTCTAATGAGTGAAATAATAGAACCAAATGAAGAAGGAATAAAAAGAGCGGCGGAGATTATAAAATCCGGAAATATTGTTGCATTTCCGACCGAAACGGTTTACGGTCTCGGCGCAAACGGATTTGATTCCGACGCTGTAAAGAAAATTTTCGAAGCGAAGGGAAGACCGGGGGACAATCCTCTCATTCTTCACATCGCACACAAAGAAGATTTTGACAAAATTGCAGCAAGTTATCCGTCGTATGTAAAAGTTATGATGGAAAAATTTTGGCCGGGTCCGTTAAGCATGATTGTGCCGGCGGATGCATCTGTGCCGAAAGCGGTTACAGCGGGACTCGACACTGTTGCTATAAGGATGCCGAGCTTAAAGCTTGCGCGCGATTTTATAGATGCGTGCGGAGTTCCGATTGCGGCACCGAGCGCAAATATTTCGGGCAGACCGTCGCCGACGACATTTGACGATGTTTACTACGATTTGAGTCAAAAAAACGTGCCGATTATAAAGGGAGACGATACGGAAATCGGACTTGAAAGCACGGTTGTGCTTTGTACGAGTTATCCGCCTGTGATTCTTCGCCCGGGAAAAATTACGAGGGAAGAAATCGCAAGGGAAGTCGGAGATTGTCTGATTGATATGAAGACAAAGGAAAAGCCACTCAGTCCGGGACAAAAGTACGGCCACTATATGGCAAGTAAACCGACGGTTCTTATGGATATTGATCCGAAAGACACGGACGAATATTTGGACAAACTAAATATAAACGGTATTTATATTCTTTCGGAGCAAAACAGAAAACGTGACAACAGCATTGTTATAGGCGACTATGAAAAACCTGAGGAAGCAAGTCACAGATATTTTCACGCTCTAAGAGATGCGGATAAAATGGACGGCGACATAATTATTGTTCAAGCTTTTAAGAAAGATAGAATTGGGCTCGCGCTTTATGAAAGGATGATGAAGAGCTCAAAACACAGAATTTTGGAGGATAAAGATGAAGATTGGATTTGGTAGTGACCACGGCGGATACGATTTAAAATTGAAAGTTATGGAAGCTTTGTCGAAGGAAGAAGGATACGAACTTTTCGACTACGGCTCATTCGAAGGCGAAAGAGTCGACTATCCGGACTATGCAAAAAAGACTGCTGATGCAGTTGTAAACAAGGAAGTCGATTTGGGGATTCTTTTCTGCGGAACGGGAATTGGGATTTCGATTGCTGCAAACAAAGTCAAGGGAATAAGATGTGCTCTTCTTTCGGATTGTTTTTCAGCTCAAATGGCAAAAGAGCACAACAATGCAAATATGATTGCTCTTGGCGGCAGAGTTTTGGGCGAAGAACTTGCGATAAAGATTGTAAAATCATTTTTAAATGCAGAATTTCAAGGCGAAAGACACCAAAAAAGATTAGATAAAATTAGTAAAATGGAGGAATAATGATGGGAAAAACTATTATTTGTGATCATCCTTTAATTCAACACAAATTGGGGATTTTAAGACAAAAAGACACAGGCGCAAAAGAGTTCAGAGAACTTGTAACTGAAATTGCAATGCTTATGGGATATGAGCTCACAAAAGATTTTCCGCTCGAAGAAGTGGAAATTGAAACTCCGATGGGAAAGACACATGTAAAGTCAATCTCGGGTAAAAAAGTTGCAATTGTACCGATTTTAAGAGCAGGTCTCGGCATGGTCGACGGTTTTTTAAATCTTATTCCTGCCGCAAAGGTCGGACACATAGGACTCTACAGAGACCCGAAGACATTCAAACCGGTAAGTTACTACTGCAAGATGCCGGAAGATATTACAAATCGTCAAGTCATTGTTATTGACCCGATGATTGCAACCGGCGGAAGCGCAATCGACGCAGTTTCTGAACTCAAAAAAATGGGCGTTACAAATATTAAAGTCGCAAATATTATAGGCGCTCCGGAAGGAATTGAAGAATTCCACAAGGTTCATCCGGATGTTGATGTATATGTATGCTCGGTTGACGAAAAACTCAATGACAACAAGTATATTATACCTGGACTCGGAGATGCGGGAGATAGACTTTTCGGTACTAAATAATGAACGTTTTTTATATTTTTATGGTGGCATTTTGCATAAGTTTTGCACTTACACCTATTAATATTTATATATCAAAAAAATACGGTTTTATAGATATTCCGAAAGACAATAGAAGGATGCACAAAGATGCCGTTGCGACGATTGGAGGGCTCGGCATCTTCATCGCGTTTTTAATAACAATTCTTCTATTTGTCGACCTTTCGCCGAAGCTTATTGCAATTTTGGCGGGAAGCGGAATTCTTGTCATTACAGGAATGGTCGACGACAAGATTGACATAAAACCGAAAGTTAAACTTATTCTTCAAATAATTGCAGCGGTCATAGTGGTTTCGGCGGGAGTTAAAATAACCCATATAACAAATCCTTTCCGTCCGCAGGAAACTATAAGTCTCGGCGTTGTCGGACCTGTTCTTTCGGTCATCTGGATTGTGGGTGTTTCAAATGCTCTAAATTTTATTGACGGAATGGATGGACTTTGCGCCGGACTTTCCACAATAAGTGCACTTACTTTTTATTTTTCGAGTGAAAAAGTTGGCTTTGTTCCGACGCTTTCTCTTGCAATTGCAGGAAGTACACTTGGATTTTTACCGTACAATTTCAACCCGGCTAAAATTTTTATGGGCGACACGGGGGCTCTTTCGATTGGATTTATACTTGCATGTCTTTCGGTTGAGGGCGTTATGAAATCGGTCACGACAATGACTTTGATTGTGCCGGTTTTAATACTTGCGCTACCTGTTTTTGACACGCTCTTTGCAATTTTCAGACGTGCAATCAACGGCAAAAAAATCATGATGGCGGACAAGGGACACCTTCACCACAGGCTTGTACAAAGCGGATACACTGTAAAACAAGCTGTTTTAATTATGTATGGCTTGTCCATCACCTGCTCGCTCATGGGACTTTTAATTTCAAAAGTTCCACCTGCTTTCGGTATGGTTTTGAGTGCGCTCACAATAATTATGATCATAGTTTTGGCTACAATATTCGGTCTTTTCAGAAAAGACGGCAAAAAAAACGAAGATGAAATCACTGAGGGGGATTAATTTGATAAAGGTTGTATTAATTATCGGGACAAGACCCGAAATTATAAAATGCTATCCGATAATAAAAGCGATGCGTGAAGACGGTAAATTCGACTTGAGTGTGGTTTTTACGGGGCAACATAGAGAACTTCTCGATATGATGATAGAGGATTTGGACATTGAAAATTTCACAAATCTTAGAATTTTCGAATCGGGACAAAGTCTTTCACACATCACATCGCACGCACTCAATGCTCTTGAAAGCCTTGAGGACAAGGATTTTGACTACTGTCTTGTTCAAGGGGACACGACGACTGTTTTTGCTGGCGCTTTGTGGGCTTTTTACAACGGTATAAAGGTCGGTCATATAGAAGCGGGTCTACGCTCAAACAATATTTTGAGTCCGTTCCCTGAAGAAGCGAACAGAAAGATGGTAAGCTCTTTGGCATCCTTAAATTTCGCACCGACATCTCTTTCGATGGAAAATCTTATAAATGAAGGAGTTAAAAAAGAGTGTGTTTTTGTTACGGGAAATACTGTAATTGATACTTTGAGACTTTCGAAAAAAGACAATTACACCTTCACATATGATGCTTTGAACCATTTGAGGGACGAAGATATAATTCTCTTGACTTGTCACAGAAGGGAAAATCAAAATCATTTGGACGATATTTTCGGCGCTGTGAAAGATGCTATAAAGGAAAAGAATGTGAAACTCATTTTCCCGATGCACTTTACACCGAAGATTAGAGAATATGCGAAAAAATATTTCGGAGATATGAAAAATGTGGAACTGATAGAGCCGCTTTCATATCATGATATGGTTCACCTTTTGAGTAAAGTTTCGTTTGTCGTCACGGACAGCGGCGGACTTCAAGAGGAAGCGCCGGGCTTTGGAAAGCCTGTGCTCGTAATAAGAGAGGAAACCGAAAGACCTGAGGGAATAGACGCCGGCACATGTAAATTGGTCGGAACGGATTATGACAATATAAGAAAAAACATCGAAGAATTAATAGAAAAGGGCGATATGTACAAAAGTATGAGCCACGCTAAAAATCCGTATGGAGACGGTTTTGCGGCGGAAAGAATTTTGAAAATTTTAATCGAAGACTATAAGAAGGAGAACAATGCTTAATGGACACTGACTCGTGTATAAGGTTTGTGGTATTTTTTTTAATAAATATAATATTATCATTTTTTACAAGATTTTTAAGAACTACTGTAATGTGTGCCGAATTTAATCTCGACAGAGAAGAAGAAATGGATTTCTCGGACAAAAAAGAGGATATGATTTTGAGTTTGGACTTGTTTTATAATCTTATAAAACTTGCATTTATATTTGAACTGCTGCTTCTTGCTCAAAATATGTATATAAATCTTGAACTTGAAAAGGGACTTTCGTTTATTGTTGTCACATTGGTTGTTTTAATTTCTCTTTTAATCTACAACATTTTGACGGTTGACTTTCCTGACAGATTCGGAAGTGTAAATCCGGACAAGAATATCAAGTCTTTAAAATTCGTTATATATCTTTTTGTTCTTATTATAACTCCGATTTATAAAGCGGAGAAATGGCTCAAAAATACGATTATAGGAATTTTTAATCTTCCGGATTTAAAACCGGTCGTGACGATTGATCAAATCACATCGATGGTTGAACTCGGAGAGGAACAAGGCATTCTAAACTCCGCTGAAAAAGAAATGATTGACGGAGTTATGGGATTTAACTCGAGAGTTGCGGAGGAAATTATGACTCCGAGAACAGAAGTTTTCATGGTGGATATAAACAAAAAGCCGGAAGAATATATGGATGAACTCGCGGAATACAGATACTCGAGAATTCCTGTGTATGATGATGACATCGACAATATTGTAGGTGTAATTTATCTCAAGGATATTTTTAAAGTTGTCTATAAAGAGGGGATTAAAAATCTCGATATAAAAAAACTAATAAAGCCGGCATATTTTGTGCCGGAAAGAAAAAATATTCATATGCTCTTTCAAGAGATGCAAAGAGAGCAAAGACATCTTTCGCTTCTCATGGACGAATATGGCGGATTCAGCGGAATAGTCACAATGGAAGACTTGACAGAGGAAATTATGGGCGACATCGACGACGAGTTTGACAATGATGAGCCTGATGTATATGCGCTTACAACAAACGAAGCGGTCGTTCAGGGAAGCACGTCGATAAAGGATATCAATGATATGCTCGGCACAAATTTTCCTGAGGATATGGACTATGACACAATCTCCGGATTTATAATAAATAAATTGGGATATATTCCGAACACAAATAGAATTTCTGAAATCGAATTCGAAAACGCAAGCATAAGAGTGCTCGAAGTTGAGGACAGAAGAATAAAAAAAGTGAAAATTACACTTACAGACATTGATACAAAATTAGATATAAAAAAATCAAAGGAATAGCAATTTGAGTTATTATTTTATATGGTTGGGTATAATATAAATAACTAAAGTCTTAAATTGTAAAAGGAGGATAACATGAGAGTAAGATTGAGAAAAGAGGTTTATTTGGTCCTCGCTGTATTACTTATAATCGTTTTATTTGTAATATTCAGACCAAAGTCATCGGCAAGAATCGCCGAAACGAATATTGATGGAGTGGATATTTCCACCGACGAAGAAAAATATATTCAATTTGGTCAAAATGACAAGATTGCACTTGGAAATCCACCGAGAATGTTTCTTGTTGCAAATGGAAATATTATAAAAAGTTCCAACATTGAAATTGTGGAAGGCTCCTCGATGCTTCCGGTCGATGTTTTAAGTGACATTGTCGGAGGAGAGGTTAAAGTAAATCCGCAAAACGGTGACGAGTTCACTATAAAAACAAAAGAGACAAAAATCACATTCAGACTCAATGACCAATCGGCTGAGCTAAATGATAAACCTGAATTTTTAGACGTCCTTCCTGTAAGAGAAGGAAAGATTGTTTATGTTCCACTTAAACAATTCTTTGAATATTTCAACTTCAATGTAAAATACGTTCTCGGAGATGAATCGAGTGAAGTTGCTCCTTTAATTCCGAATTTCCAACAAATTTTCGTTTGGAAATATCCTGAAAAATCCGAGCCTCTTACAAAAGATGAAGCGATAAAGATTTTGACGAAAGAACTTAAAAAAGCATATAAAACCAATTTCGGCAAAAAATGGACAGAGCCGAAGGAAGGCGAAACCCAAGGAAACGCTCCTGAGGACGAAATGAGATGGAAAATCAAAGAAGGCTTCTCCGTCAAGGACGAAAATGACAGATATTATGTAATCCCTGTTGTTTGGGACTTCCTTGTGGATAAATACACAGGAAAAGTATATATGTTCTATCAAGGTCAAGTTTATCAATACAGAGGATTTGATACAAAGCAAAAAGGAACACTTGCATTTGCAGGTTAATATATAACGGGGGAAACCCCGTTTTTATTTGCGCATAATTTATAATGTAGCGTTAAGTGGTTAGATATGAAAAACTGAGGGTATAAATAAGTTATATTATCAGGAAAGGAAGATGAAAATGAAGAAACCGAAGAAATCTTATTCCATATTTATATATTACGGTATTGTTGTCGGAATACTACTTCTCGTTAATTTAGTTCTATATCCTTATTTACTTAAACAGAGTGTAACGGAAGTCGGGTATTCGGACATGCTCGAAAAGATAGAAGCCGGAGTTGTAAAGAAAGTTGAAAAACAATCAAATCAATGGTTATTTGTAGCGGAAGAAGACGGTAAGGAAGTCATTTATAAAACAGGCCCGTGGGATGACCCGGGACTCACAAAACTTCTTCATGAAAAGAATATTGATTTCGGCTCAAAGATTCAAGAAGAGCCGGGGCTATTTGTAAGCGTATTGAGTTGGTTTTTACCTATAATCATAATAATCGTCGGAGGAAGAATACTTTCACGTTCACTTGCAAAGAGCATGGGTGGCGTCGGTCCGATGAGTTTCGGAAAGAGTAACGCCAAAGTTTATGTTGAGGCGAACACGGGAAAATCTTTTAAAGACGTTGCGGGACAAGAGGAAGCGAAAGAGGCGCTGAGCGAAATCGTAAGTTTCCTTCATAACCCGGCAAAATACGCAAGAATCGGTGCGAAACTTCCGAAGGGTGCGCTTCTTGTGGGTCCTCCGGGAACGGGTAAAACTCTTCTTGCACAAGCAGTTGCGGGAGAAGCACATGTTCCGTTTTTCTCAATTTCCGGCTCGGAATTTGTTGAAATGTTTGTCGGAATGGGCGCAAGCCGTGTGAGAGATCTTTTCAAACAGGCGAACGAAAAAGCACCATGTATTGTTTTTATCGACGAAATTGATACAATCGGAAAGAGAAGAGATTCGCAATTAGGCGGAAATGATGAAAGAGAACAAACTCTCAATCAGCTCTTGGCTGAAATGGACGGTTTTGACGGAAAAAAAGGCGTTGTCATTTTGGCGGCAACAAACAGACCTGAAATTTTGGACCCTGCACTTTTAAGACCGGGACGTTTCGATAGAAGAATTCCGGTTGAGCTTCCTGACTTAAAGGGAAGAATTGACATTCTAAAAGTTCATATAAGAAATGTAAGACACGAGGACAATATAAACTTCGAGCAAATCGGTCTTGCAACTGCAGGCGCAAGCGGTGCGGATCTTGCAAATATGATAAATGAAGCGGCGCTTAGAGCCGTTAGAGAAGGTAGAACTGAAGTAACCCAAAGGGATATCGTTGAAAGCGTTGAAGTCGTTATAGCCGGATATGAAAGAAAATCAATGGTCATTTCGCCGGCTGAAAAGCGAATAATTGCATACCACGAAGTTGGGCACGCTCTTGTCGCCGCAAGTCAAACACACTCGGCGCCTGTTGCAAAAATTACAATTATTCCGAGAACAAGCGGTGCGCTCGGCTACACTCTTCAAATCGACAAAGAGGAAAAATTCCTCATGAGTAAAGAAGAGCTATACAATCAAATGGTCACTCTTTCGGGAGGTCGTGCAGCTGAAGAGGTTATCTTTAACACGCAAACGACGGGAGCGTCAAACGATATTGAAAAAATCACAAATATTGCAAATGCAATAGTTATGAGATATGGTATGACCGACAGATTCGGAATGGCAACTCTTGTTCAAGATAGTAACATATATCTTGGAGGCGGTTCGCAAGTGATTGTGAGTGAAGGTACCCATAAAGAAGCGGATGAAGTTGTTCTTGATTTAATAAAATCTGCACATGAAAAGGCAGTTGATATTTTAAAGAGAAATGAAGAAGCACTACACGATATTGCAAATCATTTAATCGAAAAAGAAACAATTACCGGAGACGAGTTTATGGAAATATTCAATAGGCACGTTTCGCCGGAAGATAAAATCGAAGCTCCGGAGAGCGAAGTTGAGATTGTAAAAAATATAGAAGAAGATAAATAAAAACAATCTAAAAAATTAAAATATCCCTTAAATCCATATTTGGACTTAAGGGGTATTTTTTTGTGAAAAATTTAAACTTATTGTAACCTAAATATAATGAAAACCTATTTATTTTTATTCGGTATTTGAATTTTCTATAACTAATAATTTCGGGTTGACTATTACCTAAAAGTGGTGTAAAATACGTAAGTTAAAAGGAAATTTGATTAAGAAAAAGTTAAGGCTTTTTCAAATATATTCTATGGAGGCTTTTATGAAAAGAGACAAGATTATCGGCATTATATTTATTGCCCTTGGAATTCTCGTAGCACTAACACCGTGCACAATTGCACCGACATGCGGTCCTATGGAAAACGGCATGTTTATGAAATGTCACTGGATGGGACGTGCTGTCACAGGCGCAGGTGTAATGATGGCGATTTTGGGCGGCGCATATTTTTATGTATGCTCATCAAATGTTAAATTTGCATTTGGCTTTTCATCATTCATTGTTGGAATTTACACAATTCTTATTCCGGCTTATTTGATAGGCGGATGCATGAACAAGGAAATGATGTGCCAAGCAAAAACTATGCCGACTGTTTACATTTTGGCAGGCATATACACACTGGTAGCTATTGCTGCTATGATTTTAAATAGGAGAAAAAATGCTTCTAATAGATGTGAATAATGTTTATAAAATCTTTGAAAGAGGCGGAAGAGATTTTACAGCGTTAAACGACGTGAGTTTTTCCGTAAATTCAGGGGATTTTATTAACATTATAGGAAAAAGCGGGAGCGGAAAATCAACGCTTCTCACTATTTTGTCAGCAATACAGGAACCTACAAAAGGCGAAGTCAAGGTTTTAGAAAGAAAGATTTCTGAAATGACTGACGACGAAAAGAGCAATTATAGAAATGAGTTCGTCGGATATGTCCCGCAATCTTTGGGAACGCTTTCGACTCTAAATGTTATAGACAATGTACGTCTTCCTCACTTCTTTATAAAGAGAGACGGAGACGGAATGAAAAGGGCTGAAGAACTTCTCGATATGTGCGGAATTTTACATTTAAAGGATGAATTCCCGAGAAATCTTTCGGGAGGCGAAGTAAAAAGAGTTTTGATCGCAAGGGCACTTATGAATGAGCCGAAAATTCTTCTTGCAGACGAACCGACAAGCGATTTGGATTCCGCAACTTCATATGAAATTATGGAGATGTTAAAAAAGATAAATGATGGCGGAACGACGATTATAATTGTTACGCACGATGACGACCTTCTGAGATACGGCTCGAGACTTCTCGAGATGAGTGACGGAAAACTGAAAGAGGTGGTTCAAAATGCTGACAAGTAAAAAAATTGCACTTTTAAATATAAATAATAAATCAGGAAGAAGCGCATCGCTTGTCATTTTGACGGCTGTACTTGCGCTGGTTCTCTTTTTGTCCAGCTTTTTGATTTTTTCTTTAAAGAACGGGATGAATTCTCTTTCCGACAGAATGGGAGCGGACATCATAGTCGTCCCGGAAGGATATGACACAAAAGTCGAAGGCGCGATTTTAAGAGGCGAACCGAATACATTTTTTATGGATAAGTCAATTCTTAAAAAGATTGAAGGCATAGACGGTGTAGAAGAAGCGACGCCGCAACTTTTTCTTGCAACACTTTCCGCAGGATGTTGTTCATTTCCGATTCAAATAATCGGGTTTGACGCCGAAACGGATTTCGTTGTAACTCCATGGCTCCAAGAACAAATGAAATTGCCTCTTGAAAAGGGAGAAGTTGTTGTTGGAAACAATGTTGTCGGAGATGTCAACTCGAATGTCAAATTTTTCGAACAGGAATTTAAAATCAAAGGTCGTCTCCAAAAAACGGGAATGGGCTTTGACAACACGGTATTTTTAAATTTCGACGAAGCAAGAAGACTTGCGAAGGAATACGAAAAAATTCTTGAAATTGAAAACAAATATGACGACAATATGATTTCGTCAATAATGCTAAAGATAAAAAAAGGCGTTGAGCCGACAAAAGTGCAAAACGCAATCAGAAGAGAATGTTTAAATGACGGAGTTTTCCCGCTTCTTTCTAAATCGATGATGAATGAAGTAAGCAACTCCGCACTCGATATGATAAATTATGTATATATATTGATTGCACTTGTCTGGATTCTCACATTCATAGTTCTATCGCTCGTTTATTCGATAACTATAAAAGAGAGAAAACGCGAGCTCGCAACAATGAGAATTTTGGGGGCGACAAAGAAAACGCTTTCAAATATAATACTATATGAAGTTTTAATTATAAATTTCATCGGCGCTATTACAGGTGCAACGCTTGGATTTGTAATTTCAATTTTATTCGGAAGATGGTTCTCACAAAGTTTCAAAATGCCTTTCTTGGCACCGAATTTTGCAGTGCTTGTAGTTATATTTTTAGCGGTTCTCATTATTGCAACACTTATGGGTCCGATTTCAACTCTTCGCTCGATAAAGAAGATGAACAAGGACGAACTTGGACTATTACTCAGGCAAAATGATTAGAAGTGAATTTTAATTCACTTTTTAATTTCATAAGAACTTTAATGCTGTTAGGCAAGTAAAGAGTTTACGAAATTAAAAACTACGATTCCCAATCGAAAAAATATATTTATGGAGGTAATGATGGAATATAATTCTGGTGAAAAAACCAAATACGTCGCCAAAAACAAAGACGAGTTGATGGCAATGGAAGAAAAACCGAAGACAAAAGCACAAAGAATTCTGGACAGAGTCATTATGTTTCTTCCAATCCTTATGGCTCTCTTACATTTGGCCGAGTATTATTACATGCCGAATTACGGGGCAAACACAAACACGCATGTCTACGGTGGATTTATTATAGTTTTGGGCTTGGCATGCCTTATCGGAGCGATTATATCTTTGTTTAATAAGAAAACATTTTACTACTACAGACACAAGGCGCCTTTTTACACATTTGTGTTTTTTCTTTTGATGGGCTACGATATGCTCACGCTTAAAAGCGGAAAACTTATGATGCCGTATTTCCCTTGGGTCGATAAAATTATGAATGCTGCAATTCAAGACAGAGCATATTTGATTGACTGCGTTAAGAATTCTCTCATACTTTTATTTACCGGATATTTTATCGGTGTAGCGCTTGGAATTATAACGGGAATTCTTTGTGGATACAGCAAAAGGGTAAGCTATTGGGTTATGCCATTTATCAAACTCTTGGGGCCGATTCCAAGCACAACATGGCTTCCGCTCGTTATGGTTCTTATGAGTTCGCTTTTTAAAGGTGCTGTATTTATCATCGCGCTCGGCGTTTGGTTTTCGGTAACAATTGCAACAATCACAGGTATAACGAATGTAAATAGAGAATATTTTCTTGCGGCAAGAACTCTTGGAGCAAAGGGCAATCAACTTATAACAAAGATTGCTATTCCAAGTGCGCTTCCAAGTATTTTACAAGGGATGACACAAGGTATGAGCAGCGCTTGTACTGCGCTTTTGGTTGCTGAAATGCTCGGAGTTGAATCCGGACTCGGCTGGTATATTACATGGCAAAAATCATGGGCGGAGTTTCCGAAGATGTACGCCGCAATCGTAATAATTTGTATCACATTTATTATTGTAAACTGGATACTCACAAAGATTAAGAAAGGAGTTTTGAAATGGCAGGAGGATTAAAGACTGAGCTAAAATTAAACCACGTTTCAAAATCGTTTGCAAGAGCTGACAGAGATGGAATCACGCATGCACTTCAAGATGTCAATCTTACGATAAACGACGGAGAGTTCGTCTGCATTGTAGGAGCATCGGGATGCGGAAAATCTACAATCTTAAGACTTATTGCAGGCCTTATTCCACCGACAAGCGGAACTCTTACTCTTAACGGTGAATTAATAGATGGCACTTCCGCAAAGAGAGGAATGGTTTTCCAAGCACCGACACTTTTTCCGTGGCTCACGGTTGGAGAAAACGTCGCTTTCGGTCTCAATGTTCAAAATAAAAAAGAAGAACTCCACAGAGTAGATGAACTTCTCGATATGATTGGACTTTCTGAATTTAAGGACAGTTATCCGAATCAACTCTCCGGCGGTATGGCTCAAAGAGTTTCCCTTATAAGGACGATGATCAACGAACCGGCGGTATTTCTTTTGGACGAACCGCTAGGAGCGCTTGATGCATTTACAAGAATGAATATACAAGATGAGCTCATAAGTTTGTGGCTTCAAAAGAGAAACACAATGATTATGGTTACTCACGATGTGGACGAAGCGATTTATATGTCCACAAGAATTATAGTTATGGCCCCAAGGCCCGGCAGAGTTCTAAAAGATATCAAAATAGATCTCGAAGAAGGCTTTAGAAATAGAATTTCGGATGAATTTCTGGAATACAGAAAAATAATTATGGACCTATTGGATATGGGTCACAAGGAGGGTAATTTAAATGAACAAATTAATTAAAGTTATTGCCGTTATTATGGCTTGCCTTTTTATGTTTACAGCATGTAAGACAACAGTAAATAATGACAAAAAAGACGAAACAGCTCCGACTGAAACAACAACAGACAAGACAGAAGAAACATCAACAGATGCTGAATCTGAAGACGAAGCATGGAAGAAAGAACCGGCATATGGCAAGGCTATTAAAATCGGTTACAACGGAGGACTTTGCACAGGCGGTCCTGGACTTGCTTCAGCACTTGGAATGTTCAAAGACGAAGGAATTGAAACTGAAATCGTTAATGTTCAATCAAAAGTTGACGCTATCGGAACAGGAAAAGTTGATCTCACATGTGACCACATCGCAACAATGCTTGTTCCTGCTGTAAACGGAGTAGATATGGAATTTAAAGCTGCTGCACAAACAGGATGTAAATCTCTTTATGTTTTGGACAACGGCGAAATCAATTCTACAGCTGACTTAAAGGGAAAAGCTATCGGACTTCCTGACGGAATCGGTAACTCTGACCACAATATCGCTCTAAGATTCTTAAACCACGACGATATAGCTCCACAAGATGTTAAATTCTTACCTGTAGAAGGAAGTGCTTCAATTTTGGCACTTGAAAACGGAGAAATCCAAGCAGTTGTTCTTTCCGACCAATTTGCAGAAAAATTTGTAAATGACGGTAAAATCAAAATGATTCGTTCACTCACATATGACGAAGACTTCAAACTTGAACCATGCTGCGTATATGCATTCAACAAAACATTTGCAAAAGAAAATCCTATTACAGCAAAGAAAATCACAAAAGTTCTCTTCAGAGTTTCAGATTATATCCAAAACAATATTGAAGAAGCAACACAAACACTCTTTGACAACAACTGGGCAAGCGGAGACTTCGACCAAGCTGTAAGAATGATGAAATCATACAACTGGCAAGTTACAAATGAAATGACAAGCACAGCTCTAAAAAATATTTTGGACGACTATAAAGAATTCGGCGTTATCACATCAGATAAATCATCAGATGAACTCTTGAGTGAAGTATGGCACGAAGAAGATTTTAAACACGAAATTAAATAAGAAAGGTTTTAGGTATTAATGAAAAGATTAACAGCAATTATGGCGGTTGTTCTTGCATGTTTAATGTTATTCACCGCATGTAAGACAACGGTAAATGAAGAAAAGAAAGATAGCACAACCACAGAAACACAAACTGAAGAAAACAAAGACACCACAGAAGCAAATTCAGAAATGTCTGAAGAAGAAGCTTGGAAAAAAGAACCTGCATACGGTAAACCGGTTAAAATCGGATACAACGGCGGACTTTGCACAGGTGCACCTGGAATTGCAGACACACTCGGAATGTTCAAAAAACAAGGACTCGACGTTGAACTTGTAAAGATGGACGGAACTGTTGGAACAGTTGACGCTGTCGGAACAGGTAAAGTTGATATGGTTACAAACCACATCTCTGCAATGGTTGTTCCTGCAACAAACGGTGTAAATATGGTATTTAAAAAAGGCGTTCAAACAGGTTGTAAATCACTCTATGTTCTTAAAGACGGTCCTATCAAAAGCACAAAGGATCTAGTTGGAAAGAGCGTAGGACTTCCTAATGGAATCGGTAACTCAGACCACAATATTGCAATCAGATTTATGAACCACGATGGAATCGACCCTAACGAAATCGTATGGAAACCGGTTGAATCATCAGCTTCAATTCTTGCTCTTCAAAACGGCGAAATCGACTCTGTAATTCTTTCCGACCAATTTGCTGAAAAATTCATGAATGATGGTACACTTGCTGTTATCAGAAGTTTGACATGGGATGACGACTTCAAAAAAGAAACTTGCTGTATCTATGCATTCAACAAAGATTTCAACGACCAAAACCCTATTACTGCAAAGAAAATGACGGCTGCACTTTTCGAAGTTTCAGATTATGTTGCACACAATGTTAAAGAAGCAACTCAAGTATTGTTCGACAACAATTGGGCAAGCGGAGACTTTGAACAAGCTGTAAGAATGATGGAATCATATGATTGGCAATGTTCAAACGATATGACTGAAAAAACTCTAAAAGACATTTTAGATGACTATAAAAAATTCGGCATCGTTACAAATGAAAAATCAAGTGATGAACTTCTTTCAGAACTCTGGAGTCCTGAAGATTTCAAACACGACAACGAATAAAATTGTGAGAGGCGAAAGAGCCTCTCTTTTTTTGACTTTATATTTATGAAATGCTAAAATATATTTGTATGATTTAGATGTAAATCAAAATTTTGGTGCGAAATACTCATGGAGATTTTAAATGTTTAGATATAAAAATCCCGCCAATTATTGGGACAGGTGCAATTAGCGTTTTATTTAATTTTAAGCTGTCAGTTTACTGACTTTCTTTAGAATGCGAAAAGGAGAATTAAATATGAAACGCTTTTTAAAATATATCATCCCATCGATTCTTTCGATGTGGGTGTATGCACTTTACACAATGGTTGACGGTTTTTTTGTGTCAAATTTTTGCGGTGAAGTCGAATTTAGTGCAATAAATATCTCGATGCCTATTGTCACAAGTTTCTTTGCGCTTGGAATTTTATTCAGCATTGGAACGCAGGCTTTGGTCGGATTTAATTTGGGACAAAAAAATATAAAGACTGCGAATGAGGTTTTTACAACGGGCATTGTTTCGATTTTGTTTGTTGGAATTTTATACACAATATTAATTTCTATTTTTTTGAGAGATGTTATTGGATTTCTTGGATCTACAAGTGAAACACATGAATATGTTTATGAATATTTAAGGACAGTCGTGCCTTTCGGAGTGTTTTTTATGACTACCTATCAGCTCGAGGTATTGGTAAAAGTCGACGGCTTTCCAATTATTTCTGCGGTTTCTGTATTGGTTGCCGCATTCACGAATCTTCTCCTCGACTATGTTTTTATCGCTCAATTCGATTGGGGACTTCACGGAGCAGCGCTTGGAACGGGAATTGCTCAAGTTGTAAGCACGGCGTTGATGACTGCACACTTTTTAAAACGAAGGGGAAACATCGCTTTTTCAAAAAGTATAAATTTTAAAAACTTAAAGAAAACACTGCCACTCGGCGGAGGGGATGCACTTGCTGAAATTGCAATAGGCTACACAGTTCTACTTTTTAATACCACGCTCCAAAAATATATGGGAAAAGAAGGAGTTATAATTTATACCGTCATTTCATATGTATCGATTTTTGCAACGGTCACAATGACGGGAATTGCACAAGGACTTGCTCCGCTCTTCAGCTATGAAAGCGGAAGAAACGACATGGGTAAAATAAAACAACTTATTAAATTGGGATTTTTATCGGTTGTATTTATAGGAACAGTTTTTATTTTTGTGCTCCAACTGTTTTCGAGTGAAATCGTCGGATTCTTTTTAAATGAAAACTCCGAACTTTTTAATAGCGCAACAGCTGCAATTAAGAAATATTCGAGTGCCTATATATTTATCGGGATAAATGTTTTGATGGTCACGCTTTTTGCAAGTCTCAGAAAGGGTAAATGTGCAATACTCATTTCTCTTTTAAGAACGCCGATTTTCATAACAATTGTAATGAAGATTTATGAACTTGCATTTCAAGATGACAAAATATGGTTTGTGCCGGCGGTTTCGGAAATTTTAACATGTATTATATCGATATATCTTTTGAATAGAATAGTTTTTAAGAATAAAAAAATGGCTAGCGTAAACTAGTCATTTTTTATTATTATCTCATATTCTATTTCATTTTCTTCTTTAGAGCCGGTTATTATCTCTTGGTATACATCCATAAAAAGCTCTAAATCCATTTCTCTATGGAAATTTTGAACCGCGTTGTTGTATATGTCTTCGCACATTTCTGTAACGATTTTTCTGTTGGTCGGAGTTGCACCCATTTTTATAAGAAGCAGTCCTTGAAATATTGCACGAAGAACTGACGCATCGGATTCGCCGTAGTTTAAAATGGGATAAATATGCTCAACCAAAGTTTCCTTGAAAGCTTTACTTGTATAGTAGATTCGAGCCATGCCGTCAGTTTCGACATAGTGGTAGTGACCGTCGACTTTTGCAAGTTCCGCAAGCAAAATACATATTTTTCTTATACAGTGAATTGCGGTGTTCGGGTCATTGATTCCGGGCGAGAGTGCACGAACTGCTATTTCTGAAATCTTTCGAATCCCTTCCTTGTAGTCCTCTTCGGCAATTCTTTTTTGGGTAAAGGTGAACTGATTTTGTATTTTTTCGATTGTTTCGTAGTCAAAAACATCTCTACTTAAATAAGCGATAGTTTCACCTTTCATGACGAAATCGCCGATTGAAGATGCGATTGTCAAAACAACGTCCTCTTCTTCGATTAGGCTTTTTAATTTATCCATTCCTATGAGTTCAAGATATCCCGTTTCATTGGCTAAGAGCTCGACTTGATTTTTTGTAAGTTCATCTTCATTTACATATTCAAAATTCCTTGCTTCAATTTCTTTTTCTATCAGTTTTTCTGTATTTTCGGAAATTTCTTCAAGAAGATTTGTATAATTTATGCCGTTTAAAACAGTTTGAACGAAAATCACAAAATAAATCGCCGCCCAAATTGCATATATAACGCCGACGGTTCCGGCAATTACCAGTCTTTGGTCCTGTGAAGCTTCCATAAAATTCAAACTAACAAGACAGTATACAAAACCGCCGATGAAAATTCCCAAAACTTTCATGGTGATTTTCTTATCTAAAAAGTTTTCAACGCTTCTTGGGGTAAAAGAATTGTGATAGAGAGAAAAAACTGTTAAAATTGTCGAAAACGTAAAAGTTGTGATTGTTAGAAGAGCTGCTACAAGTGAAGAGAGTACCGTCTTTGCAAGGCTCACGCTCGAGAGCATGAAGCGCGGAATATGACTCTCGGCGCTTGAATAGGTCGAATCGACATATGTAACAATTGCAAGCAAAATCACGGAATACAATATATATTCCAAACAATAAATCCAACGTCTGTTTTTATAGAAGAAAAGTTTTAATTCATTATCCATATCGCACCTCCATAAAAATTATACCACATATATAGAAGCGCTTTCAATAAAACAATTTCAATGATATATGTTATAATATTAATTAAGAATTGTATTTATATTAAAATTTATGTAAAAGGGTGATTAGATGAATTATATAGGATGCCATTTGTCGATTGGAAGAGGTTATTTCAGCATGGCGAAACTTGCAAAAGAAATCGGCGCAAATACTTTTCAATTTTTCACAAGAAATCCGCGCGGAGGTTCGATGAAAAAAATTGACGAAGAAGATATGAGATTATTTAATGCATTTTTACTGGAAAACAATTTCGGAAAAGTTGTCGCCCATGCTCCTTACACATTAAATCCGTGCTCCGACAAGGAATATGTCAGGGAATTCGGGCGAAGTGTTATTAAAGAAGATTTGGAAATTATGGAGATGATGCCGGGAAATATTTATAATTTTCACCCGGGAAGTCACGTCGGACAGGGGCTTGACGTTGGAATCCAATATACGACGAATTTATTAAATGAAGTATTGAGTGAAGATATGACGACGATTGTTGCGATTGAAACAATGGCGGGAAAAGGTACGGAAATTGGGCGAAACTTTTCCGAAATAAAAAGGATAATTGATGGAGTTGATTTAAAGGAAAAAGTTGGAGTATGTCTCGACACTTGTCACGTGTTCGAGTCGGGAATGGATGTAAGAGAGGGAATTGATGAGCTTCTTTTAAACTTTGACAGAGAAATCGGACTCGAGAAACTTGTCGCACTTCATTTAAACGATTCGAAGAACGAATGCGGCGCAAGAAAGGACAGACACGAGCTAATAGGAAAGGGAAGCATCGGGCTTGAAACTTTTTCGGAGATTGTGAACGACGAAAGATTACAAAAACTTCCGCTCATTTTGGAAACGCCGACCGACGAAGAGGGACACAGAGTTGAGATTGAGCTTTTAAGGAGTTTGAAGAAATAATGGAAAGAAAAAGAATAATAATATTTAACGACTTCTGCGGAATTGGAACAGTCGCACTTAAAATGAATATGCTCGCAGTTATGGCAAACGGAATCGAAGCGGTTTCGGTACCGACAGGAATTTTTTCGGCGCCTATGAACTACAAAGGTTTCGTTCGAAATAAAATGCCGGAGTTTCAAAATTATGTAAATTCAATTGAAAGCATCTACGGAAATTTCGATGCGACTTTAATCGGCTTTATCGACGACGTAGCGGTCTCTAAAAGAATAACCGAATTTGTTATCAAGCACATGGAGACAAAGACTGTTTTGGACCCGATAATGGGCGATAACGGCAGGCTATATTCGGGAACTGGACCGGACCAGATAGATTTTTACAAATCGCTCATTCCGCACGCCGAAATAATATTGCCGAACACTACAGAGGGGATGATTTTGTCGGGAATCGAGCTTTCGAATTTCAGCGAAAATGACGAGAGTTTAAAATTGGAAATCTTAAAAAAATTAAAACATATGGGCGCAAAAAATATTTTGTTAAAAGGTGAATTTGACGGCGAAAATTTTGTGAACACTTTTACAAACGGCGAAGAAATTCACACTATAAAATCGAAATACATTCCCGAAAAATTCCACGGCACCGGCGACCTCTTGGGAGGACTTGTTGCAGTCTTGGCTGCAAATGATGAGCTCGACGAAAAGAAAATTTCGGTTGCACAGAACTTGATTTCCGAAGTTCTTAAAAATGAAAAAGGAGCGGGAGAGATTCTTCCGGATTTCAGAAAACTTAATATGTATGATTAATAAATAAAGGCTATGAGTTTTTTCTCATAGCCTTTTAAAAATATTCTAAACGAGCTTTTTGTCTTCGGATTTTCTGATAACCGGAAGGAGCAGCCCAAGTAAAATTATAATTGCAGGTGTTGCAATATTTAGAGCCATTTGAACTCTGTCCGGTGACCACATGCCCATAATACAACATGCGAGTGTGATTACAAAGCACCAAGCACCGACGAAAATTCCAAGGCTCTTATTTTTTATAAATGAGTAGCCGCGTTCAAGTTCGCCGCGATTCTTCTTGAGTGCAATATATGCGACAAACACCCAAAGATATCTTAGAGGCATTGTGACACCGCCTAATTTAGTGAGCTGTCTCATAACCGTTGCGGCGCCCGGACCGAACATTTGCACAACTGCAATGAGTCCGGAGAGACAAGCGACCATAACGATGCCTCGAGTGTATGCACCTTTTTCGTTTTTCTTAAGAAGTTTTCTCGGAATGAATTGGCTTGCGTTCGGGTCTTCGAGAAGCATTCTCAAAGGTGCGTCAATGCTTATAAGAAGAGTTGAGAACTGTCCAATCATATTGCAGAGTGCATAGATGATTAAAAATAGATTTCCGACGTGGTAGTATTCGCCGAGTCTTTGGAATGCCCAATATGCACCGTTTGCGGCGTATGAGTCGAAGTTTGCGTTGATTTCTGCAACGTCGAACATCATGCCCATCGCAATAGTTCCGAAAATTGCGCTAACAACGACCATGAGCGTTGAGAGCATTATTGTTTTTGGAAATTCCTTCGCAGGATCGCCGTCCATCTTGTTTACATAAGGAGATATTTTTTCAATACCGCCGACTGCAAACACGAGAATTGCGAGGTTACTCAAAAAGTTTTTGTCCACTTTCGGAAGAAGCGATGCAAATGAATAGTCTTGTTTCAAAAATGCTGAATTCGGGCTTATCATAGGTGCTGCATACATCATAATTATAAATAAAATTCCCATAATGAACATGCTTGAACCTGCCAATGCGCCTAATTTTTTCAAAGGGCTGATGCCTTTTGTCGCCATCCAACAGAAGAAAAAGAGTATTGCAATCGTTGCGAGTTGAACGTAGATGGTTTTAAAGTTGTCGTATATGTCGGCATTTCTAAAAATAATCCAGCTTAAGGCTTTAAGTCCGCCCGAGCCTTTTCCTGCAATATATGCGATGTGGACCGCCCAATAGGTCCATCCTGCATAATAAGCAAGTTTTGCATTTGTCGTTTCCTGAATCCACGAAGTCACGCCGCCGCCCAAGTGTTTGAATGCGGAGCCGAGCTCACCCACCATAAGGGCATATGGAATGAAATATAATAAAAACATGCAGAGCCAAGGAATTATGACTTGAACGCCGTTGAAATAAACGTATCCGTTTAAAACATTGCCGAATCCCCAAAGAGTTGAAAAGCACATAAAAGTCATAGTCTTTGTGCTAATCTTTTTTTCTTGTAGTTCCATAAAAACCTCCTGAAATAAATTTAGTACTTTACAATTTCTGTATAAAAATCAAGCAGAAATTGACCCGTTCTCGTTCCATGTTTTGATTTTTTTTATTATACAAAAATATTGGAAGAAAATAAAGAGATTTTGAGCATATTAAACAAATTGTAATCATTTTATTTTATTTTTAACACTGTTTACAATATATATATTAAATTCTTTCAAAAAGTTTAATTATTCTATATAATTAAAAGCAAGGAATAATTATCAAATGAGTGTAAACATATAAAAATATATTTGAAATTAAGCGTTTAATGGATTTCAATTTCTAATAATAAAAAATAATAATTAGTGATAACTGTTTTTGAATTTTAGAAATTAACAAATTTGTAAATATTTCAAAACTGTATTTTTACTGCGTAAAATTTAATAGATAGAAGCTTTATAATTTAAATTAGCATAATATATAGTTTAATAAATTATTTTTTGTTATAATATCTTTGGAGGTAGAGATGAAACTATTAAAAGAACTAGCAATTTATTGCGGCATTACTTTTATTTCGGAAATTATAGCAAAACTTTTGCCGATAAATATTCCACCGTCAATCATAGGCATTGTAATTTTGTTTGTGCTGTTGGAGTTAAAAGTATTAAAGACCGAAGACGTGGAAATGACGGGCGACTATTTGATAAAAATTATGCCGATACTTTTTGTCCCGGCGGGGGTCGGACTTATTAAATATCTCGACGTATTAAAAATTGTTGCCGTTCCGATGGTGTTTGTTATAACTCTTTCGACGGCTATTGTAATGACGGCGGTGGGCGTTGTAACACAAAAGTTGGTGGAGAAAAAGAAATGATTTTAGGAATTTTATTGACTCTTATAGTTTATTTAATTATGAATAAACTGAAGGAAAAAATTGGAAAGGATTATCTAAATCCGCTATTTTTAAGTATTATCACAATAATTTTGATTCTTATGTTTACAAAAATCGATTACGAGAGCTACAAAGAAGGCGCTGACGTTATAAATTTGTTTTTGACACCTGCGACTATTGCGCTTGCAATTCCATTGAGACGCGAGATGAAAAAACTCAAAAAGCATATGAAAGCGATTTTGGTGGGCGTGGTCGTCGGAGTAATCACAAGCGGCGCATCGATTTTTTTAATCAAGCTCGTGTTTAATCTTGAGCGCGAACATTTTATGAGTTTTCTTCCAAAGAGTATAACAACCGCAATCGGCATCGGACTGAGCGAAGCGATTGGCGGCATTCCGTCGATAACGGTTTTTGCAATTATTATGACGGGAATTTTTGGAAGCATTATTTCAAACGGAATTTTTAAACTATTTAAAATTAAAAATCCGATTGCACAGGGGCTCGCACTGGGCTCTGCAAGTCACGCCATCGGAACTTCTAAAGCGGCGGAGATGGGCGACGAAGTTGCGGCGGCATCGAGTCTTGCGATGGTTGTGAGCGGAATTGTGACGGTAATTTTTGGAATGTTCTTATAATTTTTTAAGCGGCGAAAGTCGCTTTTTTTTTATGCATATCAAGGTTAATAAAAGGGTATTATTAATGTGAGGTGCTTGTATGAAATAATTGATTTTGGCGGGTGGCGGCCACGGACATATAAATATTTTAAAAAAGCTTATAAAGTCACCGATGAAAGATATCGACATAACTCTCATAACCGACTTTGGAAAGCAGTATTATTCGGGGATGCTCTCCGGATTTATCGAAGGCATTTATTCCGAAGAGGAGATTTCGTTTGACGTTCGAGAACTTTCAAAAAAGGCGAATGTGAACTATGTAGAAGAGAAGATTATTTCGATAGATAAAAATAAAAAGATTGTCACTACCGATAAAAATGAATACGGATATGATTTTTTGTCAATCAATTTGGGAAGCATCGCAAATGTGAATTTCCATGTTGACGGAAGCGGAGTCTTAAATGTGAAACCGATTTCAGAGCTTGTGGCAGCGAAGGAGAACTTTATAAAACAAGGGTTTAAGGATTCCCGAAAAAGGGTTTATTTTATCGGCGGAGGAGCTTCGGGAGTTGAACTTGCGTTTTCTTTCAAAGAGGCGTTTAAAAACTTCGACATCACAATAATAACCTCCGGAGAAATTTTGGATAATTTTAACGAAAGCTCGAGAAAGAAAGTGCGAAAGCTGTTAAATAAGAAAAATATAAATTTGGTGGAGGGTAGCTTTGTTACCGAAATTAAAAATCACACCATAATAACCGAAAATGGCAACTTTGATTTTGACTATGTATTTCTGACCTCCGGTTTTAAAGGCGTGGACGTTAAATATATCGATTTTGATGTGGACAAGAGAAATTATGTGACCGTCGACGAGAGACTTATGGTCGATGAGAGCACTTTTTCAATGGGCGACTCGGCAAATATCAAGAGATATCCGAAACTTCCGAAAGCAGGAGTGTTTGCGATAAGAGAGGCGCCGATTTTACTTGAGAATTTGATGAGCGCACTTAAAAACACGGGCGACAAAAAAGCTTACGCTCCGCAGCTAAAATATTTGCAGATATTAAATTGCGGCGGCAAAAAAGCGATTATGAACTACGGTAATTTATCGTATTACGGAAAGCTGTCGTGGTGGCTCAAGGACAGAATCGATAGAAAATATATGAAAGTTTAATTGGAGGGAATTATGTATTGTAAAAAATGTGGAAATAAAATAGATGACAACTCCAAGTTCTGCGGATTTTGCGGGGAGCCGACGGAGAAAGAAAAGGATTTTAAAGAAAGGGTTTCCGAGACCAAATCCGGACTCGGCGATTTTTGGAAAGCGCTTCTTATAACTGTTTCAATAGTTGCGATTGTATTTGTTGCAAGCTATTTCTTTTTCGACTTCAGTTATGAGTACAAAAAGGGAAATTATGAAAAGATTGCTGAGAAATATCCGGTGACAAGGGCTCACGAGATGAATTATGAAAAAAAGCTCAAGATTATCGATTCATATATTAAAGCAGGCAGGGGAGACGAAGTGCACGATGAGCTGAAAGAAGTTTTTAAGGACAACTCGGTGCTCGATTTTAAGACGCCTCTCGAAGCGAGGCTTTATATCGCGTATTTAAAAAATGAAATTGACGATTTTGATTTCAAAGAGCCGTTTAAGTTCCTCACAAAACCTTTTCAAGAGAATGAAATTTTGGATAGCGGCAGAAAAGAAATTTTAGAAATGTTCGAGAAGATGAATCCGGAAAAATTGGTGCACTATGTTACGGAGAATTATAATAAAATAGATTTCAATGCACTCGTAGACAATGTCGAAAGGGAGATTTCGGAAAGTGCAGAGCTCGAGGCGATGAAAGAGACTATAAACAATGTTTACGGTTCGATAAATGACTACGGAAAAAAGGCGACAAAGGCGATTTTCGATTTTTCGAATGAACAGGCGAAAAATGTAAAGAAAGGTGCCGAAAAAAGTTGGGAAAATATAAACGACGCATACAAAAAGAATATGGACTCGGTCAACAAATTTTTCCAAAGCGAAAACATGAAAAAGCTGAGCGAATTTATGGGAAAGGAAAAGTTTGAGGAAATGTTCTCGAAGAGCGTTGAAGCTACGACAGATTTTTCAAAGAAGAGCTGTGAAAAAATCGGGAACGGTTACGAGATGGGAAAGGTTGCAATGCAAAATTTCCTGAAAGAGTCCGAGGAATATTTGAAAAATACAAATGTTTATGATTTTTTAAAAAGCACGTCGAGCGACATTTGGAAAATATTTAAACCGGGCGATTCGAAAAAATAAAAAAATATGTGCAAAAAAAGCTTGCTCCCAATCGGGAATACAAGCTTTTTTCTTTAGTCGATTTTTATATCCTTGCCCTCGAGAATCAAGTTCATATTTTTCATAGAGCACATTGCTCCACACATTGTGCAGGTGTTTTCGTCCGTCGGCTTTGACTCGGCTCTGTAGCGCCTTGCTTTTTCAGGGTCCAGTGCAAGCTCGAACATGCCTTCCCAATCGAGTTTTTGGCGGCGCTTGCTCATTTTGAGGTCCCATTCTCGTGCGCTTTTGATTTTGTTAATATCTCCGGCATGAGCGGCGATTTTTGCGGCGATGATTCCTTCTTTGACGTCGTCGACATCAGGAAGTCTCAAATGTTCCGCAGGCGTTACATAGCAAAGGAAGTCCGCACCGTGCGCTGCAGCGATTGCACCGCCGATGGCTGATGTGATGTGGTCGTATCCGGGCGCAACGTCAGTTACAAGCGGTCCCAATACATAAAACGGCGCATTGTGGCAGAGCTTTTTCTCGAGTTTAACATTCATCTCGATGTCTCCAATCGGCACATGCCCCGGTCCTTCAATCATAACTTGCACATCCTTTTCCCACGCTCTCTTTGTCAGTTCGCCTAGAGTGATTAGTTCTGAAATTTGCCCCGGGTCGGTCGCATCGGTTATTCCGCCCGGACGAAGTGAGTCGCCGAGCGAGAGTGTGACATCATACTCTCTGCAGATTTCCAAAAGCTCATCGTAGTATTCATAAAACGGATTTTCTCTGTCGTTCATCTTCATCCAACCGAAAAGAAGTGAGCCGCCCCTTGAAACGATTTCGTTCACACGTCTGTTTCTCAAATAAATTTCCGCATTTTGTCTGTTTATACCGGCGTGAATGGTCACGAAGTCGACTCCGTTTTCCGCATGATTTCTTACAACGTCGAGAAATTCTTCAGGCTTAATAAAACTTAATCCCTTGTCTAGAAAACCGACCGCGTCGTACATCGGAACAGTTCCAATCATCGCGGTGGACTTTTCAATAAGTTTTTTTCTAAACTCTTGGGTCTTTCCATAATTCGAAAGGTCCATTATCGCTTCGGCGCCGAGACTGAGAGCCATGTCGACTTTTTTCATCTCGAGCTCCATATCGTTTATATCTTTTGATATTCCGAGATTGACATTGATTTTTGTCTTTAATCCCGTGCCGATTCCTTCGGGTGAAATCGAATTATGATTTTTATTTCTTGGAATAATTATTTCGCCGATTGCGATTTTTTCCAAAAGATAATCCGTTGAAACGCCTTCTTTCTCAGCTACAATTTTCATTTCGTCGGTAACAAAACCGTGTTTTGCGGCTTCCATCTGTGTCTTATATTTCATAAATAAAAAAACCTCCTAATAATACAGGGGTTCCTCTTGCAATCCCTACGCAGGCATTATCCTACAGGTTCAAATGGTCAAACTAAAAAGTTACTCTCAGCAAAAAGCTCCCACAAATATTCGTATTAATATTATAATATAAAATAGAAAATATGTAAAACCCGGAATTTGTGTCTGTCCGATCTTGTGATATAATAACTATTGGGAGGCGCTCTATGAAAAAATATATGAACTATTTTTTTGAAATATTGACGGCAACGCTTGTTTTTTATATTGCGGCATGGTTTTGATTTCATTTCAAAGCGTTTTAAAAGTTTTTGTGCTTGTGATAAACTCCGCTCTTATAGTAAATTTTTATGAAAATCTGAGCCATAAATATGGAAAAAAACAGTCGCTTGTTTTGCTTGCAATCTCGATAGCAATTTTAAATTTGCTGATTTATTTTGTGGGCTATTTCGAAGTGGCTGAGACAATTTCAAAATTAAAATAGAAGATGCAACCGAATTGGCTGCATCTTTTTTATATTTATTATATTATGCTTTTGGAATATTATTGTTCATAAGGTGTAAAATTTCAACGTCTGTCTCGCGCATGCCTTCTTTTGCGACATGTCCGACGTTTTGAACGGTCTCTTCAGCATCATTTGCAACTATTCCTTCGCCCGGGCGGAAATGCCTGCCTCTTTTTGCCATTTCATATGCTAGAATCGAAGCATTTACGGAAGCAGCAATTTTCGAAGCGCACGAGGATTTTGCACCGTCGCACACAATGCCGCTGGTTGTTGCAAGAGTGTTTGTGAGTGTGTATTTTATAATTTCAAACGGTTCATCGTGGAGATATGCGATGCCGCAGCCTGCTGCCGCACCTGCGGAAACCGCACCGCAATATGCGGAAAGGTCCCCGATATATCTCTTTTGGTGAATTGCTATAAAATTTGTAAAAACCAGAGCTCTCATAAGTTTTTCTTCGCTCACGCCGAGGTCTTTTGCATATACTACCACCGGAAGAGTGCAAGTCATTCCTTGATTGCCGCTGCCGGAATTTATAACGACCGGAAGAGCGCAACCGTTCATACGCGCATCAGAACCTGCGGCTGCCATTGCAATTGCTTTTGTACGCACGCTGTTGTCCCCGATTTCCAGAGTTGTTTTTCCTACGCATTCGCCCCAATCATTCGTGATTCCTTCTTCGGAGATGGCGGTGTTGTAGTCGATTTGTCTTTGAATGACTTCTCTTATATCATCTATTTTAACGGTGTTTGCAAACTCGTAAATTTCATCGAGATTTAAAAGTTCTTTCTTTGAATTTTCTTTTTTTAGAACATTTTCTCCCTTTAAAATCACTTCTCCGTTTTTTTCTATATAAGTAATATTATCGTGTTTAGTAATAACTTCAACAATCGCTTTGTCATCGCCTGCGATTTGTTCGATTTCAATATACAGATTGTCGACGCCTTCTTTAAGTTTAACGCTGCATATACCTTCGTTTACAAGTTTTCTTGCAAGTTCGGCATCGTCCTTTGTGGCTTTTGATATAACTTCAAGTCCGAGCGAGCTGTCGCCGGCGACTGCGCCCAAAACAGCTGCGGCTTCAACGCCTTTTTGCCCGTTTGAATTCGGCACGAGCACAGCTTTTACATTTTTTATTATGTTTCCGCTACATGTTGCGGTAATTTTTTGCGGAGTTTTTCCCAGAATTTCTCTGCACTTCGCTGAAGCGAGTGCAATGGCAATAGGCTCCGTGCAACCCATTGCGGGCTTCAATTCACTTTTAAGAATTTCAATATAAGTATTATAAGTTTCAATCTTCATTAAAACAATCCTCCTAAATACTATTCTAACATTTTATTGTGATTTCGGCAACATTTAAACCGGATTTATATAATTATTTTTACATAAAAAACTGCCGAGGCGTTTTGCCCCGACAGATATCAATCCTTGTATTTTGAAATTTCAAAATATTTTCCGTCAATTGCCCCCACCAGGTCGTCCGGATTTATTTTTATTTGAATGCCGATTTTTCCGCCGCTTATAAAAATATAATCCTTGCCCTTTGCGCTTGAGTCGAGAAAAGTCTTAAACTCTTTTTTCATCCCGACGGGTGAACAACCGCCATGAACATATCCGGTCAAAGGAAGGAGTTCTTTTTGAGGAATCATTTCGATATTTTTTGTTCCTGCAGCGATTGCCGCTTTTTTTAAATCGAGCTCCTTTTCGGCGGGCACGACAAAAACGAAATGTTCTTTTTCTCTCGAAACCGTGACCAATGTTTTATAAATTCTTGACGGATCTTCTCCCGTCGATTTGGCAACGTCAAGCGCCGAGATACCGCTCGATGCGTCATATTCGATTTCGCTGTATTCTATTTTTTGGCTGTCGAGAATTCTCATGGCGTTTGTCTTTTTCATTTTATCCCTCTATAAATTTCTAAATTCTTTGATTTTATTGATGACGTTTTGTCTGAAACTTGTGGTTAAAAAATCGTCAACATTCATGGTATCTGTTATGTCCGTAATATTGTGTACTGCAAATCTTTCGACGCCATTCTTCTTTGCGGACTCTTCCACAATTGAGACAAGCACGTCGACAACTGTGTAGTCCGAGCCGAGCGAAAGGTCACTTGCAGCTTTCGGAAGATACTCTTCAAAAAATATTCTATAAGTTGAGCTGTATTTGTAGTCCGACTTATTCTTTTCGAAATACTTGAAAAGATGCTTTTTGAAAATAGTGAGCGCTTCATGTTCCGTTATTGGCTCGAAATAATATTCTTTTCCGATTAATTTTTTTACAACTCTCATTGCATCATAGAAGCCGAGATTTATAAGTTTGTCCGCTTTTTCGGAGTCGAAATTAAGAGTGGAGTTCACTTTTTCGCGCGGCTCTATTATTATGGCGTTTTGCGGAAACTTTCCGTCTCTGTAGTCCTTCGGATTTACTCTTATGATTACCGGAGTAAGTCCCAAAGATTCAATCATACTGTACGGAATTTTGTTGTAAAAACCGCCGTCAAGAAAATATTTTCCGTTTAGCGGCTCCATTTTAAAAACCGGAAGATATGAACTTGCAATTATATAATCCAAAAGTTGTCCCTTCGGAATATCATCCGCAAAAAGTTCCTCTCCTCTTTTATCGGTAACATTCACCGTTACAAGTCCGAATTTTGTTTTGGAATTTCTTATTTTTTTCTCGTCAAGACCATTGTAGACGAGCTCTTTTAAAGGAGTCAGAGGAATCGTTCCCTTGTGCATTACCTTGACGAGTTCTTTTAAAGTTGTGAGAAAATCGGCGTCCTCTTTTATTTCCGGCATGATTGCCATAGATTCGGTTCTTACAGGCTCTTTTAAAGATTGGTTTGTCCAGAGATTTATACATTTGTCAACTTCGCCCGAGGCGATGAAAGCACCGTTTATCGCTCCGATAGAAGTGCCTGTGACTGCTTCAAACTCAAAACCCATTTCTATAAGTCCCAGATATGCACCTATTTGATAAGAGCCTTTGGCTCCACCGCCCTCAAGGGCTAATCCATATTTCTTTTTCATGTACTTTTGATGTTCCTTTCCGATATATGTTTAGATTAATTTGGGTATATTGATAGTAGTATATCTATATTTTAATATACTATATTATTTATTAATTTTCAACGGTTGGAGGTAAAAAATGATTGTAACAACAACGAACAGCATTGAAGGAAAAGTCATTTATGAATACATGGACATCGTGTTTGGCGAGGTAGTTTCCGGAGTCGATTTTATAAGAGATTTCGGTGCGGGACTTCGTGACTTTTTCGGAGGTCGTAGCAAAGGCTATGAGAAAGAACTTTTAGAGGCTAGAGAAGAAGCGATTGAAGAAATGAAAGAACGTGCCGCAAGGATGGGGGCGGATGCCGTTGTCGGATGCAAGATGGACTATGAAGTTTTGGGGCAAGCGGGCTCGATGATTATGGTCACCATTTCGGGCACGGCGGTAAAAATAAGAAGTGCGGAATAGATGAGGAGAATTATTTCAGAAAAAGAAATATCTGTCGACGGTATAAAAATAAAAGTCATTAAAAAGACAAATATGAAAAATTTATATATTCGTGTTAAGCGCGGGGGCGATGAGGTTGTTCTTACCGCTCCCGAAGTCAGCGATGGGTATATTTTAAATTTTGCAAAGAAGAATATCGAAGTTTTAAAGAAACATATAAGCGATGAAAAGAAGAGGAGTGTGAACTCGGACAAAAAGTTTGTAGACGGCGAGAAGCATTTTCTTTGGGGAAGACCGTACACTCTTCGAGTTGTCGATTCGAAGGAATTTCCGGTTATGAGCGAGCGTGAGATTTTTATCTATGTTAAAGATTTGAGCAATTCCAAGGAAATTGAAAGAAATTTAAATGAGTTTTATCGAAGAGAGCTCAGGCTGAAACTCGAAACTTTTTTAAAACTCGCCGAAGATATGGCGGGGGTTTCTTCGAATGAAGTCCGAATAAAAAACATGAAGACGAGATGGGGTACTTGCAATATTAAAGACAGGCGAGTGTGGGTTAATTTAAATCTTGCAAAGTATGACGAGATATGTCTTTTATATATTTTGCTCCACGAGCTCACGCATTTAAAAGAGAAAAATCACACAAAAAGATTTTATAAACTTTTGGACGAAACTTTTTCAATGAGAAAAGAGTGCGACGAAATGTTAAAAATAAGATTATAAAACATCCGAGCGGCGATGTTTTATTTTTTTAAACAATTTAAAACTATTCGACAAAATTGCAAAACGAAATTTATTATTTTATAATTCTTGCTCAATAAAAATAATTTTTGTATAAAAAGTGATAATATTTAGACAAGAGTACTACATATGGGGTAGCAACTAAATAATTTATCGTGCTAAAAAGCGGACTTCTTGCAAGTTCTGCAACTTTTTTTCAAAATCTTGCAGAAATGGTGATTTATATCACTTATAAAGGCTTATAGCGTAAAATCCTGCAACTTTTTTAAAAAAAATTGCAAAAAGATTTATACGGTTATTATGATTTTCAACTGTATATTGTGACTTGCAAAGCATTTCTGCATTGGGTATAATGGAGTTGACGATATTATTAAGGAGGATTTAATATGGCTAGAGACAAGAAAACACTGGTACTTGGTGTTATCGGTTCAGACTGCCACGCAGTTGGTTTAAGAATTTTGGACCACGCATTTGAGCAAGCAGGTTTTAATGTTGTTAATATTGGGGTGCTTTCACCGCAAGAAGACTTCATAAACGCTGCAATTGAAACAAATGCTGCAGCAATTTGTGTAAGCTCACTCTATGGTCAAGGAGAACTTGACGTTCAAGGAATGAGAGACAAGATGAATGAAGCAGGTTTGGATGACGTTTTGCTTTACATAGGCGGAAACGTAGTTGTAGGAAAACAAGATTTTGACGAGGTCAAAAAGCGTTTCTATGATATGGGATTCAATCAATGTTACCCACCGGGAACATCACCTGAAACCACTATAAAAGATTTAAAACACGATTTAAATATAACGGATTAGTTATCAAAATTAATTAGGACAGAGGTTATGAAAACTTATAAATTTATCGATTTTGGAAGCACATTTACAAAGCTTACATTGATAGACATTGAAAAAGAAGAAATTGTAGCAACGGCAAAAAGTTATACTACTGTCGGAACGGATGTAAAATACGGTTATGAAAAAGCACTCAACGAACTTAACGAAAAGGTCGGAGAGGACTATGAAGTTGTAAAGACTTTGGCATGTTCTTCCGCAGCGGGCGGGCTCAAGATGATTTCAATAGGGCTTGTTCCGGATTTGACGGCGGAAGCCGCAAAAAGAGCCGCTCTTGGGGCGGGTGCCAGAGTTATTGCAAACTATGCATTCAAATTAAACTCCGGTGAATTTGAAAAAATTGCCATTTCAAACGCCGACATTATTTTGCTTGCAGGCGGCACAGACGGCGGAAACACTGAAACAATTATTCACAACGCAAAGGGCCTTCTTGAGCACGACATAAAAATTCCTATTGTTGTTGCCGGAAACAAATCTGCCGAAGACGACATAAAGAAAATTTTTGAAGGCAAGGACAATCTTTATTTTACAGAAAATGTAATGCCTAAAATCAATGAGATAAATGTTGAACCCGCAAGAGAAACGATTCGTGAAATTTTCATGGGAAATATTACGAAAGCAAAGGGCATGAAAAATGTTGAAAGTGAGATTTCAAGCGTTGCAATGCCGACGCCGCAATCCGTTTTAAAAGCTGCGGAAGTTCTTTCAAAAGGCACCACAAATGAAGAAGGGGTCGGCGATCTTATCGTTGTCGACGTCGGTGGAGCTACAACCGACATTCACACCGTCGGTTGGGGAGACCCGACAAAGCCGGGAGTTTTTACAATAGGGCTTGAGGAACCGTTTGCAAAGAGAACTGTTGAGGGCGATCTTGGAATGAGGTACAGCTCGATGAGTGTGTATGAAGCAAGCGGTATGAGAATGCTCAGAAGATATTTGGACGTTTCAAAATATAACCCTGAAGAAGAATATTTAAAGAGATATGAAAACACATCTTTTGTAAGTACAAGACCTGAAGATATTGCGTTTGACGAAGCTATGGCAAAAATTTGTGTCGACCTCAGCGTAAAAAGGCACGCAGGGGTTGTAGAACCTGTCTACAGCACAACGGGAGTCGTTTATTCTCAAAAAGGCAAGGACCTCTCCGATGTAAAAATTTTGATTGGAACCGGAGGAGTCATTGTAAATTCGAAGAATTTCGATGAAATTTTAAGCGCCGCAAGTTTCAGACCGGACGATTTAAACAGTTTAAAACCGAGATTTCCTGATTATTATGTAGATAAGAGATATATTCTTTCCGCAATGGGACTTTTAACAATGATTGACCCTGATATGGCGGTAAGAATGATGAAGAAATATATTTTAGATACAAAGGTAAAAAATACGAGCATGCCGGAAGAAGATGAACCGGCAATGATCTAGGAGGATAAATGAAAGTTCAAAATAAAAAATGGTCCGATGCAGAATTCTTTGAAACGAGAGAAGAAGTTCTTCGCGGATGGCCGACCGGAAAAGAAGTAGATTTACAAGAGGCGATAGATTATTTAAAGAAATTGCCGGATCACAAAAACTTTGCAAAGAAAATCAGAAAAGCAAAGGAAAAAGGGATTACAACAGCTGAACCGAGAGCAGGGGTTGCTCTTATCGATGAACATATAAAGCTTCTTCTTCACTTACAAAACGAAGGTGGAGCAGACTTCTTGCCGTCAACAATTGACGCATACTCACGTCAAAACAGATATGAAGAATGTCAAAGAGGTATCGACCAATCTAAAGCTGCCGGAAGATCTTTATTAAACGGCTTCCCTGGAGTTAACCACGGCGTTCACGGAGCAAGACAAGTTGTTGAAGCAGTTGACCTACCTGTTCAAATGAGACATGGCACACCTGACGCAAGACTTCTTTCAGAAGTTATGCATGCCGGAGGATATACTTCAAACGAAGGCGGATGTATTTCATACAATGTTCCGTATGCAAAGAGTGTTTCAATTGAAAAGTCATTGATTGACTGGCAATATTGCGACAGACTTGTCGGATTCTATGAAGAAAACGGCGTTGAAATTAACCGTGAACCGTTCGGACCTTTGACAGGTACCCTTGTTCCACCGAGCAATTCAAACACAGTCGGAATTATCGAAGCACTCTTAGCGGCTGAGCAAGGTGTAAAGAGTATTACAGTCGGTTACGGACAATGCGGCAACCTCTATCAAGACGTTGCAGCTATAAGAGCTCTTGAAGAGCAAACCGAAGCTTATCTTAAAGAATACGGATATGACGACTGCTGCGTTACAACTGTTTTCCACCAATGGATGGGTGGATTCCCGCAAGATGAAGCAAAGGCATTCGGAGTTATCGCATGGGGCAGTGCTACGGCAGCTCTTGCAGGCGCAACAAAAGTTATTGTAAAGACGCCGCACGAAGCTTTCGGTATTCCTACAAAGGAAGCAAATGCTGAAGGTATCAGAGCCACAAAGATGGTTTTAAATATGCTTGAAGGACAAAGACTTCTTCCATGCAAGAGACTTCAAGATGAAATTGATCTTATTAAACTTGAAACAAAAGAAATCATGGATACTGTTTTCAAACTTGGAAGCGGCGACTTGGCAGTCGGAACTATCAAAGCTTTCGAAGCAGGTGTTCTCGACGTTCCATTCGCACCGTCAAGATACAACAAGGGCCTTGTTATGCCGGCTCGTGACTTTGAAGGTTGCGTAAGATATTTGGATTTCGGAAATGTTCCGTTTAGTAAGGAAGTTAAAGATATTAACAGGGAAAAATTGGAAAAACGTGGGTTAGACGAAGGTCGTGACCCAAGTTTCCAAATGACTGTTGATGATATATTTGCTGTTGGACTTGGTAAGCTCATAGGCAGACCTCAAAAGTAGTTTAGTCGGCAAAATGCCGATTATATTTTCGAGTTACAATATTTATTTTAAAAGGAGAATTATACTATGAAAATTGTAGATGTAGTAGCAAGTGCGGGCAAAACCGGATTTTACTTTGATGACCAAAAGGCAATTAAGATGGGTGCAAAACACGACGGAATGTTCTATGTCGGAGACCCTGTAACAGAAGGATTCACAAGCATTAGAATGCCGGGTGAAGCAATTAGTGTCTTACTTGTTTTGGAAGACGGACAAATCGCATGGGGAGACTGTGCAGCTGTTCAATACTCAGGAGCAGGCGGACGTGACCCACTTTTCCTTGCAAAGGATTATATTCCACTTATTGAAGGACCTATCAAAGAACAATTGGTCGGACGTGAAGTAGATTCATTCAAAGAATTGGCTGAAGAAATGGATCACCTCCAAATTGACGGACACAGACTCCACACAGCAATCAGATACGGTATCACACAAGCTTTACTCGATGCAACTGCAAAAGCTAAACATGTTACACGTGCTGAAATTGTTAGAGATGAATACAACACAGGTGTTGAAATCAATCGTGTTCCAATTTTTGCTCAATCAGGCGATGACAGATACTCAAACGCAGACAAGATGATTATTAAAGAAGCTGACGTTTTACCTCACGGATTATTCAACAATGTTGAAGAAAAAACAGGTAAAAACGGTGAACTCCTACTCGAATATATTGAATGGTTAAGAGACAGAATCAAGACAATGCGTCAAAATCCTGACTATAATCCAACTTTCCACATCGACGTTTACGGAACAATCGGTGACGTATTCGAAAACGATGTAGAAAAGATGGCTGAATACATGAAGAAAGTCGAAAAGGCTGCTGCTCCATTTAAGGTTAGAATCGAAGGACCTATGGACTGCGGCGAAAGACAAAAACAAATTGACGTCTTGGCAGCTCTTACAAAGAAACTCGACGAAGACGGAACACATGTTGAACTTGTAGCTGACGAATGGTGCAACACATACGAAGACGTAGTTGACTTCGTTGACGCAGGAGCAGGACATGTTATCCAAATTAAGACACCTGACTTGGGTGGCATCAACAACACAATCAAGGCAATCAAATATTGCCGTGACAATAAAGTCGGCGCATATTGCGGCGGAACATGTAATGAAACTTCAAGATCTGCTGAAATCATTACAGACATCGCAATGGCAGCAGGCGCACTACAACAACTTGCAAAACCGGGCATGGGCGTTGACGAAGGCATTATGCTTGTAAACAACGAAATGAACCGTGTTGTAAGACTTGTAGAAATGAGAAAAAATTTAAAGAAATAAGAAAACACTTGAAGATTTAGTTTCGATAGTTTTGGTTGTATAAATATATTATATTTATATTCACTTGGGGCGGCGTTTTGTCGCTCCGAGCGATAACCGAAATTAAAAAGATTAAATCTTTTTCCTACATAGGGGGGAAATAATGAAGACAATAAATACAAAAGATATTACTGAAGCTGTAAAGGAAATGTGCATTTCCATGAGCCACAATCTTCCGAGTGACGTTATGAAATCTCTCAAAGACAAGAGATCACACGAAGATTGGCAACTCGCAAGAGAAACTCTCGACACAATTATTGCAAACGATGAACTTGCAATGGAAAAAAAGATTCCTATGTGTCAAGACACGGGAATGGTTGTTGTTTTTGTAAAGATGGGGCAAGATGTAAAATTTGAAGGCGGATTTATTGAAGATGCTATAAATGAAGGAATCCGTCAAGGTTACACCGACGGCTATTTGAGAAAGTCCGTAGTTAAGGACCCGCTCCAAAGGGTTAACACAAACGACAACACACCGGGACTTATAAACTATGAAATCGTTCCGGGCGATACATTTGAAATCACCGTTGCAGCTAAGGGATTCGGCTCTGAAAATATGTCCAGACAAAAGATGTTAAGACCGGCAGACGGAGTCCAAGGCGTTATTGATTTTGTGGTTGAATCCGCAAAGCTTGCAGGACCGAACGCATGTCCGCCGATTGTTGTGGGCGTTGGCGTTGGCGGAAGTTTTGACAGATCGACACTTCTTGCAAAAAAAGCTCTTATGAGAAATCTTGAAAGTTATAACGACGATCCTTACTACAAGGACCTCGAAATAAAACTTGAAGAAATGATCAACAATCTCGGCATCGGACCTCAAGGTTTCGGTGGAAAGACAACCTGTTTAAGAGTTTTGATTGAAAAGTATCCAACACACATTGCGGGTTTACCTGTTGCTGTTAATGTCAACTGCCACGCAACCCGTCATGAAACAAGGAAGTTTTAGAGGTGAACTATGAAACATTTAACAACTCCATTTACTAGAGAAGACTTAAAAGATTTGAAGTCCGGAGACAACGTTACAATTTCGGGCGTTATTTATACAGCAAGAGACGCAGGTCACGCAAGACTTGTTGAAGATAAAAAAGCGGGACGCGAACTTCCGTTCGACCCGAAGGGAGCATGTATTTATTATGTCGGACCTACACCGACGGCACCGGGAGATGTTATCGGAAGTGCCGGACCGACATCGAGCTATCGTATGGACCCGTTTTCACCTGAGCTCATGGACTGGGGCGTACTCGGCATGATCGGTAAGGGCAGAAGAAATCAAGAGGTAATCGACAAGATTAAAGAAACCGGTGCTGTTTATTTTGCGGCAATCGGCGGCGCAGCAGCAATTATTAAAGACAGAATCAAAAAATGCGACATCATCGCATATGAAGATTTGGGCGCTGAAGCATTCAGACGTCTTGAAGTTGAAAATTTCCCTGCAACTGTAATAATTGACTCAAATGGAAATAACCTTTATGAAGAAGGTGTAGAGGAGTATATTAAATGGAAAGAAAAATAGTAACCGAAGCAAGAGCCGGCTCATATGAAAGTAACGATTTGTTGGTTTCAATAAAGCCGAATGACGACAAAATAAATTTGGAAATAAGAAGCGTTGTTTCGGATATGTTTTACAACTCAATCGAAAAAACTGTTTTGGAAGAACTCGAAGAGCTCGGTGTAAAGTCCTGCAATATTTCGATTGACGACAGAGGAGCGCTTCCTTTTGCCATCAAAGCAAGAGTGAGAACCGCTGTTATGAGGGGGTCAAAAAATGAATTATAAGACAATGCTTTTTATACCGGGAAACAATCCGGGCATGCTCATGAGCATGGACGTTTTGGGAGCAGACGCATATATTGTTGACCTTGAAGATGCGGTTAGCCTCGACAACAAGGACGCTGCAAGAAATCTTGTAAAAAGCTATTTAAATACTTTTACAAACGATAAACCGTATGATATTTATGTAAGAATTAATCCGCCGGACACTCCGTTTTTTGAAGACGATGTCGAAGCACTTAAAGATGCAAAGATAAACGGACTCATGCTTGCAAAAGCAGATCCGGACAATATCGTAGTTTTGGATAAAAAACTCGAAGGTACTGATTTAAGAATTTTTGCACTTATTGAAACTGCAAGAAGCCTTGAACTCGCATATGAAATTCTATCAAAAGTAAAGAGAACCGAAGGCGTTCTTTTAGGAGCCGAAGACCTCACGCTTGATTTGGGTGCAAAGAGAACAAAGTCATCAGACGAAATAAAATATGCCAGAGCAAAAATTGTTTCAGCTGCAAAAGCTGCAGGTGTTCAAGCGGTCGACACACCTTGGACCGACACCGATGACATTCCGGGGCTAAGACAAGACACTGAACTTGCAAAAGCTATGGGAATGACAGGTAAAGCTCTCATTTCACCAAGACACGTCGACGATGTAAATGAGTTATTTTCTCCGTCAAAAGAAGATATCAACTATGCAAAGCGTGTATTTAAAGCACTCGAAGAAGCTAAAAAAGAAGGTAAAGGTGCATTCAGTCTCGACGGAAAGATGGTCGACAAGCCGATTATTTTAAGAGCTACGGATGTTTTAAAACAAGCAGGAGAATTTACGGAGGAATTAAATGGACTTATTAAATAAAGATATGAGCGCTGAATTTAAGCCTGTAAATAAACTTGATAAAGAAAACAAGATGGTTCAAAATATTTCTGAACTTTTTGATAAACTCGAAATAAAAGACGGAGCAACCCTAAGCTTTCACCATCATTTGAGAAACGGCGACTTCGTTTTGAATATGGTTTTCGAAGAAGTAAAAAGAAGAGGCATCAAAGATATCACTTTGGTTGCTTCCTCAATCTTCCCGTGCCATGAACCGATTGTTCCTCTAATAAAAGACGGCACAATAAAAAATGTTATAACCTCATATATGTCGGGACCGGTTGCTGAATCAATTTCGCACGGCGATTTAAAGGGAACTCTCGTAATGCAATCGCACGGCGGTCGTGCAAGAGCAATTATGGAAGGCTCTGTAAAAATTGACGTCGCATTTATCGGTGCACCTGCAACGGATGTTCACGGAAACATTTCCGCAACCGAAGGAAAAGCTTTCTGCGGAACTTTGGGATATGCAATTGCCGATTCAATTATGGCTGAAAAGACTGTTGCAATAACAGATACAATTTTAGAGCTCGAAGGAAAGACGGAAATCCCTAGTGAAAGAATCGACTATATTTTAAAAGTCGACTCAATCGGCGATCCGAACGGAATTATTTCCGGCACAACTAGAATTACAAAGGACCCTGTCGGACTCAGAATCGCACAAAAAGCAGTTGAAGTTATGGTTGCAACAGGACTTGTTAAAGAAGGCATGTGCTATCAATCGGGAGCAGGCGGAGTGAGCCTTGCGGTAACGAAATTTTTGGGCGACTACATGGAAAGAGAAGGTATTAAAGGTAAATTCGCATCGGGCGGAGTTACGGGCGACCTTTGCGATATGAAAAACAGAGGACTCTTCGACAGAATTTACGACGTTCAATGTTTCGATTTAAAGAGCGCCGAAGATATCAAAAACGACCCGAGACATATAACGATGTCTGCTGAAAAATATGCTTCACCGTACAAAGATGCGATTGTAAACAGTCTCGACTTTGTAATTTTGGGAGCAACTGAACTCGACACAGATTTCAATGTAAACGTAACAACAGGTCACGACGGCGTTATAATGGGCGGATCCGGCGGTCACCAAGACACTGCATACGGCGCAAAAGTTTCGATTATTGTTTCAAAACTTTTCCAATCAAGAATCCCTCTTATCGTTGACAGAGTCGGAGTAATTTCAACTCCGGGAAGCACGGTCGACGTGCTTGTAACTGAAAGAGGCGTTGCAGTTAACGAAAACAGAAAGGACATCATTGAAGCTTTGAAGGCGCACGACATTGAAGTTATGACCATCAAAGAACTGAAAGAACTTTCCGATTCTTTGACAGGTGTTCCTGAAAAGAAACGCGATGAATCAAAACGCGTAATCGGATATATGGAATACAGAGACGGACAAGTCTTGGACAAAATCTATCAAGCATAATATAGTCCCGGGAGAAATCCCGGGTATTTTTTTACATAAAATTAATAGACAGACAAAATCCTTTTTACATGGTGCGGATATAATAAGGTTGTAAAGAGGAGGAAGTTATGTTAAAAGAAACTACTAAGAAAATAGCAATCGTACTTGCTGTTTTAACAATTGCACTTATTTTTGCTCCGTTTGGACAAGCAAAAGCAGAAGAAGAGTTACCGCTTAAATATATTTTCTTATTTATCGGCGACGGCATGGGCTATTCACAAATTAATTTGGCTCAAATGATGGAAGGAAATGAAAAGAAAGGCGAAACAGCCATAAGAGAACTTAGTTTTTCCAAATTTCCTTACACGGGAATCGTAAACACACATGACAAGACAAGTCTTATTCCGGACTCCGCATCAACTGCATCCGCAATGTCAACCGGAAACAAGATTTACAGCGGCGTTATTTGTAAAGATACGGATTTGATGAAATCCTTCAAAACAATTGCACAACAATATAAGGAGGCGGGAAGAAAAGTTGGTATTTTATCCAGTGTTACACTCAACCACGCAACACCTGCAGCATTTTATGCAAGCGTCGACTCGAGAAAGGAATACTACGAAATCGGAAAGCAAATGGCGGATTCAAACTTTGATTATTTCGCAGGGGGCTCCTTAGGTCAAAGAACGGGAAAAGATGGTAAGAGTAAGGATTTATATCAAATTTTAAAAGATAAAGGATACAAAGTTACTGAAACAAGAAAAGATTTTGAAAATATTAAAAAAGGCGAAAAGGTTTATGCTGTTTCTGAAAGACTTAAAGACAGCGGAGCTATGCCTTATATGGTAGACCAAAAGAAGGGCGATATGACTCTTCATGAAATGGTCAAAAAAGGAATTGAAGTGCTCGACAATGAAAAGGGATTTTTCATGATGGCCGAAGGTGGAAAGATTGACTGGGCATGCCACGCAAACGATGCAAGAGCAGCATACGGTGATGTTTTGGATTTGGAACTTGCTGTAAATGAAGCAATCAAATTCTACAACAAACACACGAAGGAAACTTTAATTTTGGTTACAGCTGACCATGAAACCGGCGGAATGAGTCTCGGTTATTATCTCACACACTACAACACAAACCTCGAAATTTTAAGAGGACAAAAGATAAGCCAAGTTGAATTTGACAACAAAATCACAGCTTTGGGTGAAAAGGTAAAATTCGAGCAAATCAAAAAGATTATAACAGAAAATACAGCGCTTAAATTCAGCGGAAAAGAAGATGACAAATTCGTATTAAATGAAAGAGAAATAAATCTCATAAAACAATCAATTGAAGCATACAACAAGGGCGAAAAGGTTGAAAAGGACGATGAATACACTCTAAAATACGGTGGATACAATCCAATATCAATCACAATCACAAAACTCATCGCCAACAAGAGCGGAATAACATTCGGAACAAACGACCACACGGCTGTTCCAATTCCGGTATATGCAATCGGAAAACACGCAGAACTTTTCACCGGAACATTCCACGACACAAAAATTCACGAAAAAATGTTAGCTAAATAACTTTTAATAATCTCAATTTGCCTCAGAAAGGAACCGATTTTTATCGGTTCTTTTCAATATGCTCTTTTATTTTCAATCTTTAAATGTTATAATGTATGTACGAGGTGGTTAAATGATAGCAGAAGTAAGTCGTTTTACAAACGAAGGAATGGTTGTAACTTGCGATTCCAAAACATACAATATTTTAAGAGGCGGTTTTTCGCACAGTTTAAAAATCGGAGACAAGATTGACATAACCGTCGTTGACAAGAAGAACAATATCGCTATTTTAAGCGAAAACAAAGTTGAGGATGGTCGAGTTTTAACTCTAAGGGTAAAAGAAAAATCACGTGTCGGATTTTTCCTGGATACTTTCGGTGCGGACGATTTATTTATGCCATTTGCTGAAACCACCGGTCGAGTAAAGCCGGGTGACAGAGTTGTCGTAAAAGTTATGCGCGACAGAAAAGACAGGCTTTTCGGCTCGATGAGAATAAGTGAATATGTTTCGAACAGTCACAATTATGTTGAAAATGACGAAGTCATCGCGACGATTTACAGTGTCAGACCGGGACTCGGAGTTTTCGGAGTTGTGGATGAGGACATTGATGCAAGGCTCGATGCAAATGAGATGACGAGGGGATATGAAGTCGGTGACAAGGAAAAATTTCGCGTAAAATATGTTCTTCCCGACGGAAAAATCTCGCTCACAAAAAGAGAGCGCTCGCATTTGCAAATTGACAAAGATAGTGTTATTATAATGGATGGACTTATGAAAACCGGCAGACTTTCGATTGGCGACAAATCGTCACCGGAAGAAATTTTTGAAGTGACCGGTTTGTCCAAGCAAGCGTTCAAGAGAGCTTGCGGTAGACTATTAAAACAAGGGCTTATAGAGGTTGGCCCGGTAGAAGTTAGGAGAGTTGAAGATTAATATGAAGATTAATATTAATACGGAAGTAGTTGAAATGATGATCTTCTTCTGGTCATCAGTTGCGGAAAAGGAAAAGGTTGCAGAACCTTATATTATTTCAGTCGCAGAAAGACCTGAAATGAAACTTATCTATGACGATGAATTCAAAGAAGAAGGCGTAAGAAGCGTTTTGTCGGCTATTTCCAACAGAGAACTTTTAAACGGCGGAAGCAAAAAAGATAAGCGTTTTTGGAACAACAATATGTGGATGATGGAAGACTTGGGAGTCATGCAAGCCATGATTGACCCGATGAAGCAACTGAATCTCCAAGAAGATGAAGGAGAACTTTCGACCAAATCAGGTTTTGATGAAGTGAATGTTATTTTTGTTCCGGGAACAACGGATTTCTTTAAAGTTGTGGACAACAATTTGGTTGTTAACTTCTTTAAAATTGCTGTCGACATTTTCGGCGGCACCGGCGAAGTTACATTTGACGGCAAATCTTTGAAAGACGCAATTGAAGAAAAAATTAAAACTATGTAATTGTAGAGCCTTTTCGGCTCTATTTTTTTGAAAAAATTCTGCGATTTTTATTGACATTCATTTTTATTTCAAGTATAATAGAAAAAATGCCCGAAACATTCGGGAGAGTTCCGCTGGAACAAAAAAATTTTGTTATCTAAGCTTTAACAAGATAAAGCGAGATGAAAGGAGAAAATATGAGAAAGGTTTATCAAGTAGACGAAAAAGTACCCGGAAAATTATTGGTTCCGCTTTCAATTCAGCACACTTTTGCTATGTTCGGAGCATCGGTTTTGGTCCCGATTATTTTCGGAATCAATCCTGCAATCGTTCTTTTTATGAACGGAATCGGAACTTTGATTTTTATTGCGGTGACAAAGGGAAGAGCGCCGGCATATCTTGGAAGCAGTTTTGCATTTTTGGCACCGGGCGCTGTAATAATTAATCAGATGGGATTTGAATACGCCGGAGGTGCCTTTGTGGCGGTCGGAATTATAGGAATGATTATAGCGGCGATTATTTACAAATACGGCACGAGTTGGATAGACGTTGTCCTTCCGCCGGCGGCAATGGGTTCCGTTGTTGCGCTCATCGGTTTTGAACTTGTCGGTCTAACGATAAGGGGCGGAGCAATAGGCGCTGAAATCTTGACAGAAAATTACAACACAAAACACTTGATTGTATTTTTGGTGACAGTGCTTGTAGCAGTGTTCGGCTCTGTTTTATTCAAAAAACTTCTTGCCACTGTTCCGATTCTTATCGCAATTATTGCGGGATATATCACGGCGGTTGCACTAGGGATGGTCGACTTCACACCGGTTTATGAAGCAAAACTCTTCACAATGCCGGACTTCCACTTAGCAAAATTCAACTTCGAAGCGATTCTCACAATGCTTCCGGTAGTACTTGTAATTCTGTCGGAGCATATATCGCACCAAGTTGTAACTTCAAACATTATCGGTCGCGACCTCATCAAAGACCCGGGACTTCACCGCTCGATTTTTGCGGACAACTTCTCGACAGCACTTTCCGGTCTTGTGGGCGGAGTTCCTACGACCACCTATGGTGAAAACATCGGAGTTATGGCAATCACGGGCGTTTATTCGGTCCAAGTTATAGCGGGTGCCGCAATAATATCTATTATCATGGCGTTCATCGGACCGCTCAGTGCATTTATATCAACAATACCGGGCGACGTCATCGGAGGAGTTACATTCCTTCTTTACGGAATGATCGGCACAAGCGGTATAAGACTTCTCGTCGACCAAAAAGTTGACTACAGCATCTCGAAGAATCTCATTTTGACATCTGTAATCTTCACAACCGGTCTTTCGGGACTAACGGTGAAATTCGGCGCGATAAATCTTTCGGGCATGGTGCTTGCATCGGTCGTTGCAGTAGTTTTGTCGCTCGTGTTCTATATGTGTCAAAAATTAAATCTATTGAACGAATAACAAAACAAAGTCTTCTCTTGAAACATGGAGAGGACTTTTAATTTACATAATAATCTTGAATAAACTTGCGATTAATGATAAAATAAAGACGGTGATTGCATTGACAAAACTTGATTTTATTATCATACTCGTCATCATAATTGCTTCAATCACCGCCATTTTTATGCTTCCGAAAGTCGAAGCATCGGGCGTCGAAGTGAAGGTTGACGGCGAGGTTATATATAGAAAAGATTTTCAAAAGAAACCTATACAAAAACTTTTTCAAACGAAATATGGAATAAATCTGATTGAAATCGGACCGGACTATGTCGTCATGCTCGAGTCGAACTGTCCGAGACAACTCGCTGTGAAGCAAGGGAAAATCAAGTCTCCGGGCTCGAGTCTAATCTGCATTCCTCACCATATGGCGGTCACAATAGTGGGCGACGATGAGGACAAGATAGATATGATGGTGAAATAATATGAAAACAAATATTACAAAAATCGCGCTCTTCGCACTTATTGCCGGAATGATTTCATTTTTGGAAAATTTTTTCACACCGCTTATTCCGATTCCGGGCATGAAACTCGGATTTTCAAATATAGTTCTTTTGGTTGGACTTATTTATTTTTCGAAAAAAGAAGTATTTTTTATCGTGCTTATGAAAAGTATTTTACAAGCGCTGATGGGCGGCTCGTTTACAAGCATAATGTATAGCCTTCCGTCGGGCATTTTTGCGCTCATAGGAATGATACTTGCGATGAAGTTTATGCCGCGCGTGAGTTATATCGGAGTTTCGGTTGTGGGAGCATTCTTTTTTAACTTTTCACAGGTCACCGTTTCGTATCTCGTATTGAACAGTTTCATCTATTTCCACTATTTACCGTGGATTGAAATAGTCGGAACATTTACAGGGACGTTGAACGGTTTTATTGTAAACGAACTTGTTAAGAAAAACACTTTGGGAGTTATATTAAATGACAAAAAACAGTATTGAAAAGACTGATTTAACAGAATATGTGGAAGACTCGGAAAAGCTTATGCCACGTGAAAAACTTATGAAAATGGGAGCGAAGAGTCTCGAGCCGTGGGAACTTCTTGCAATCCTCTTAAGAACGGGAACTGTCGGCTTAAATGTACTGGAGCTCAGCAAAGGGCTTCTCAAATACGGCGGAGGTTCGCTTTCGTCACTCGTGCAACTCGAAGCGCAGGACCTGCAAAATATAAAGGGGTTCGGCGAACAAAAAATCACGACGATGATGGCGGCTTTTGAACTCTCGAACCGAGTCGCGCTTGAAAGAGCGAAGGACGGCATGCTCGAACTAACTTCGGTAAAAAGCGCCGCAGACTACATTATGAGAAAGCTCGAAAATCACACTGAAGAACATTTTATGGTGCTTGTTTTAAACAACAAAAACTGTCTTATAAACGAAAACATTGCACGCGTTCGTGAAGATGAACTAATTTTCGACGGAGATGAAATATTAAAAAATGATTCAATAAATTCGGGGAGATACAAATTTTTGGATGAAGAAGTAATATCTAAGGGCACGGTCAATCAAACCATTGCAATGCCGAGAGAGGTCTTCAGACGTGCGATAAAGCTCGGCGCGACGTCGATTATGCTTGCGCACAATCATCCAAGCGGCGACCCTACACCGTCGGGCGATGACATAAGGCTCACTTCAAGGATGGTCGAGTGCGGAAAAGTGCTTGGAATCGAAGTGGTCGACCATATTGTCGTCGGAAACGGCAACTACTATTCGCTGAGACAGCACGGAGATATGTAATTTAGAAGAGGAAATCTATGAATTTTAACAATAAATATATAAAAAACATAATAATATTTCTTATTTTTGTTGCGTTGGTCGTATTTGTTTTTGTAATCGACAAAAATGTTTCGAAAGACAATATTATAAGTAAGGGCGTTTCGGCGATTGTAAATCCCGTTTCGAGATTTTTCAGAAATGCGGGAAGCACGATCAGAGAAAAAGTCGGCGGTCTTTCGGATGAGGAAATAAACGACCTCGACGAGCTCAATTTGAGAGTGAAGAAACTCGAAGAAGAAAATAGAAAACTTCGAGAAGTCGTCATAAGAAGCGAGGCGCTTCAAAATGAATACGATATGATAAAATCTACAAATTTAGAGCTTATACCTGCGGATATAACGTCTTTAAACAACAACTCGTGGTACGACGTTTTTACGATCAACAGAGGTCTAAAAGATGGCGTCGAGATGGGGGACAGCGTTGTTATGTCGGGCGACGACACGGCTGAAGCGATGGAAGGACTTGTGGGTCGAGTGACCGGAGTCTACAGCGACTACAGCGAGGTCACTGCGATTACGGACGACACAGTTCGAGTGAGTATAAGGACTATAAGAAGCGGCGACGGCGGAATTCTTGGCGGAATGAAGTCCGGCGAGCTCAAGGCTTATATGTTCGACCAAAACAGCGACGTCATCGTCGGCGACGAAATTATCACGTCGGGCCTTGGCGAGGTTATAAAGAAGGACATCTACGTGGGCGAAGTTTCGAAAGTCGAAACCGATGACACTGAGATGAAAAAACTCGTCTATATCAAGCCGGGTGTGGATTTTAAACACTTGAGAAGAGTTTATGTGGTGAAATAATGTTTGCAAAAATTTTAGTGGTGAGTTTAATCTCACTTTTTATGCAAATCGGATTTTTTCCGGGACTTCTCCCGGAGGTGACGATGCCTGAATTTTTTGTGCCTATGATTATCGTTATGGCGCTTGCAATCGACAAGAAAGAAGCGATAACACTTGCGGCGATTTCAGGCTTTATTTTGGATATCTATTTTAGACGTGCATTCGGACTTAGAATTCTTCTTTTTGTTGCAATCGCATTTATATTGGGCTCTATGCGCGAAAAATTTACGGGCAAATCGATGTTTGTCGTTTCGGTTATAACCGCAGTGACAGGCATTTTGTATATCTTATCGTATGGACTTGGACTTATGTTTTTGGGAATTGATACAAAGACGGGAGCTGTATTTTTCAATCTCTTCTCGTTTCAAGTCCCGATTCAAATCGTCCTTTCCATAATTTATTATAAGATTTTCACAAAACGCAAGCACAGAAAGGTGGAATTTTAATGGAAAACAAAAATGACAAAGCAAATATTCCACTGAGAATGGACATTTTATTTATAGTAACATCCATTCTTTTTGTCGTGCTTTTAGCAAGGCTGTTTTTTATGACCGTTGTCGAAGGCGATAAATATCGTGAAATTGCGGACAACAGAAGAATAAAAAAAGTTTATGAAACGGCGCCGAGAGGCGAGATAAGAGACAGACACGGAACACTTCTTGCGGGAAACATTCCGTCTTTCACGGTGCAAGTTTTAAAAGACGAACTCATGCGTCCGAATCAAACCAAAGAGGAGATAAAAAACAGAAACCAAAGACTTTTGACTTTGATAAGACTTCTTGAGGAGGACGGCGTATTTTTCCAAGGCGAATTTCCGGTGGATTTGAACTACTATACTTTCGCAAAAGAAGAAATGTACGAAACGAGCGAAGAGTCACCACAGGAGATTATGGTGAAAAAACTTGAGAATGAAGATGTTTTAAGAGAGTTTATCGAGTCTTCGATGAATCTTGACAGATTTCCGAATCACTATTCTTTCAACGTCAAACAACGCGCGCTGAATGCGGTTCGTGAAAAATATATAGACTTTCCGGTAACTTTAAAGGACAATGTATTTGTTGCTGACGATTTAAAACTTGCGACATTTATCAAGGACAAATCCATGAAAGAGGGACTTTCGGCGGAGGAACTCGTCTTTGAAATCATAAAATCGGACATGACGATAAAAAGAAAGATTCTAAATCATCCGATTGCGAGGGCGATTCTTTTTGAAATTGCGGCGAAAAGCGGAACGATTTCCAATATAAGGATGAAGCCGGTTTCCATAAGCTACCAAAACGAACTTTTAATCGACAAGCTGAACCTTGTAAAAAATTATCCCGAGCTAAGTATCAAGGACGATGCGAAAACATTTTTCACATTTCTCGGAAAACGATACGCTCTAAAGGAAATTTTAAGCTCGATTTATGACGACGGGAAAATGGTTCCGGGAGAAATATTCCTTCAGACGGTTCAAGATAAGGGCATCGCAAAAAATATCGAAGTCTATCTTTCGGAAGACGAAACCGGAGTGTTTTATAAATACAACGACGGCACGGATTCGAAAAATCCTCTCGAAGATTTAATCAATATGGCAAGCGATGAAGTCATCGACGAATTTTTAATGAGAGAAGAAATCCGACCGATTGTTCAACGCGAGCTTTTAAAGAAAAATATAAATGCAAAAATCTCGGTTTCAAACGAGCTAGAATTTGTAAATGACAAAAATACAAAAAATCTTTATTCGAGATTCAAATCATATTTTAAAGATATGGACGACGATTCCGAGCTTCCGGACGCCGAAGAGCTTTTGGCGGCGGCGAAGGACTACTATAGAATCTCGCCGGACATTTCAAACTATGAAGCGAAGGACATCTTAAATATCTATGACCTCGTTTATAAACTCGGAGAAAGAGCGTACAAGCCGGTCAATCTTGCGTACGGATTAAAAGATAAAACAGTTGCAAAAATCGAGGAAAAAATCGGTGAAAAAAGCGGAATCAGAGTTTCTTTGGAACCTGTGAGATATTATCCGCTTGGGCAAACCGCATCGCACATACTCGGTTATATGGGAAGAATTGCGACCGACAAGGAAATTGAAAAATATGTAGAAGATAAAAAATATGACAGAAATGAATTTATAGGAAAGACGGGAGTCGAGGAAAGTTTCGAGGAATATCTCCACGGAAAGAGCGGCGAAAAAACTGTCGCCGTCGACTATATCGGAAACACGACTTCGGTTCTTAACGAAACCAAAAGTGTTCCGGGAAATACTCTTTATCTCTCAATTGACTCCAAACTCAATTCGCTTGCGGAGGAATATCTGGAAAAGACAATTGACCGCGTGAGAAGACGTGCGGTCTATGAAAGCGAATGGGGCGACTATCAAATGGACGGTGAAATCGGAACCAAAAGACCGTTCTCAAACTGCAATGCGGGTGCGGTCGTCGCAATGAATACAAAGACCGGCGAGGTGCTTGCGATGGCGAGCTATCCGGGCTATGACCCGAATCTTTTTGCAACGGGCATAAACGAGTCGGACTGGAAAAACTTTTTTCCGGAAAACGACAACGACCCTCTTGCAGCAAGACCGCTCTACAATATCGCAACCCAAACTGCAGTTCAACCGGGCTCCACATTCAAAATGGTAACCGGTTTTGCGGGACTTCAAAAGGGGCTCGATCCGTACGAAAAAATTTGGGACGGGGGATATGTCGAAGTTGGAGACACCAAATTCAGATGTCTTGTCTATACTCTCTCAAAGGCATCGCACGGAAATGTCGACCTTGCTCATGCAATCGAGCACTCGTGCAACTACTATTTCTACTCGCTTGCTCTTGGAAACAATCAAAGACGAGGCGAAAAGCCGATAAGCACGCATATTTCTATTGAAGATATAAGAAACGCCGCCGAGGAGTTTGGCTTAAATGACAAGACAGGCATCGAAATCAATATACCGCCGGAAACTGTCGGCTCGGTCCCTGAGGCGGAGCAAAAAATGTTTACGACAAAATTCTATATTGCAAAATGGTTGAGAGAGAATATTAGAGATTTTCTTGAAACCGAAAAGACGGACGATGAAGTTGAAAACGATATAAAAGAAATTGCTGATTGGGCGGAAGAAGGTCGCTCACTCACGAGTAACGAACTTATAAAACGCCTTGAGAATATGGGATACAACGGAAGCACTCCTGTCAAAGGACAAAAAAGAAGTCTGACGGATGTTTTAAAATTCGACTATATAAATCAGGCGCCTTGGAGTCTTGCCGACACACTGAACGTCACAATCGGTCAAGGTCAGTCGAACTTCACGACTCTTCAAATGGCGAACTACATCTCGACGCTCGTAAACGGCGGCACGAGGAACAAAGTTACGCTTTTCGATTCTGTAAAATCTTACGACGGACAAGAGGACGTTCTTCTTCCGGAAAATAATCCGACACAGATTGACATAAAAAATCCGGATGGAATGAATCAAATAAAATACGGAATGGAACTTGTTTCAAGAGTCGGAACGAGTAGACGTGTGTTCTTGGATTTCCCGATTGCTACGGGCTCAAAAACGGGAACGGCGCAAAGGGAAGGAATAAATCCGAACACAAATATGCCATATGACGACTTTGCATGGTTTGTATCGTACGCACCTGCGGACGATCCGGAAATTGTCGTCGCATCCGTTCTCTTTCAAGGGGGAACGGGCTCAAACGCCGGACCGATGGCGAGAGATTTGATGGCGGAATATTTGGGACTTAACAGAGTTGACACAAAGAATGTCATGCCTTTTAGAAATGAGCTGATAAAATAATGAAATATTACAAATTTCAAAATGAATTGGAGACGGTCACGATTTTTTATGAATCAGACCGTCTTTATCAAATAGTTATAGAAAAAAATGACGAAATTCCCGTCGGCTCCATTGTGCACGCACGCGTAAAGAAAATCGACAACAAAGCGAGACTCACCTTCGTGGACATAGGCGAGACGGAAGATGCATTCTGCGCGGAAAAGACCGGACTGAAATCCGGAGCTGACGCATTCTTCAATATCCGAAAGACCCCCGACGAAGAAAAGTTCTACACCGTCGACATGGATTTAAAACTCGAGAAGAACTCGAGCATGCTCAGAATTATTCCGAAAAAATCCGGAGCATTCGAAACAAAATTCGAAAATTTTTCGAGCATTGTCGGCTCGAGAGACGGCGGTTCGGGTGGGACTGACTCGGGGAAAAGTAGAGCCGAAAAAAACGTATCCACTAAAAGTTCGAGCGGAAAAAACGTATCTATCGAGAGTCTGAGCGAAAAAAGCATTGAAAACAAAAATTCGGACAGAAAAAACAATGAAACCAAAAGCCTAACTCCAACCGAAACCCCAACCCCAACCCAACCCGACGCAGTCGAAGAGTCCCTTATCGAAAAATGGCGGCAAATTTCTTCAATGAAAAATACACTTCCGATCCCGAAAATTGTCTACAAAGCTCCGACAAAATCCGAAAAGCTTATCGAAGAATATAATGCGGAGCGGTCAATCGACAAGGAAGAAGTTGCTAAAGTGCTGAAAAAAGCCGAAGCCGATTTCGAAAGAAGAGTCGACATGAAAACCGGATATCTCTATGTCGACACTCTTCCATATATGACAATTGTCGATGTGAACTCCGGAGATTTTTCGGAATTTTTTGACAGCGCACTAAACCGTATGGAAGTGAACAAAGATGCGATGAGAAAGCTTGCGAAAATAATAAAACTTCGAAATCTCGAGGGCGTTATAATAATGGACATTTTAAAACTCCCGGGCAAAGTGAACCGAGAATTTTTGGAATATCTAAAGAGCGAGTACACCGAGATAAATTTTCACGACATAACGAGACTCGGGATGCTTGAGATGACGATAAAAAAGACGGGCGGCGAAAAAATAAGCCGAGAAAAAATTTCGGAGTTAAAAAGATCACTGGAAAATATTTAAACTTGTGGAGAATCGACATGAACGAAAAAATCAGAAGAATAGACATATATGACGATGAACGATTTGACAAGGAAACTCTTAATGAACATGGGTGTTATATTGTAGAGGATAAATATCCGGTTGAGATAAAAATCATTTCAAGTTATGAGGCTATAATAAACGGAAATAAAGAATTTTTTGAAGATGTTATTGAAGAATTTCGTTTTTATACAAAGCATATTACAACTTTCTATGATAAGGATGGAGAAGTTGTAATATGTTTTGACAGAATAGAAATCTTTAAAATTGAAATCGATAGAATTCAACCGCTTCAATTCTTTGTAGATATTGACAAATTAAATGCGGTAAAAACATTTGTCCGAAGGGAAGAAGACATTATTGTTCCGCTCGACAAATATGAAGATGAATATGTTTCGCTTGACGGACACACAAGACTTTTTCTTGCATATGAACTCGGTTTTTCGTATGTTTACGGCTATATAACGGAAGGATTTGAAGGAGAAGAATTTTTTGTTGAAGAAACAAAAAAGCGCGGAATAACAAAAGCAAAGGATATGATTTTAGTGTCTCACGATGAGTATGAAAGAAAATGGAATGCATTTTGCGACGATTACTATAAAAATAAAAATTAATTTTTAAAATCACAATACCGTCTTCATCAAACGAACGCTTAAGGCGGTATTTTTTGTTTTATTAAAAGTATAAAAATAAAATAAATAAAATGTATATTTTTTCTTGACAAACAAAAATTTATATGATATTATATACGAGTAATCTTCCGCTCGAGTCGGGCTTCGAATGACAACTGTCAGCCTTGACGTCGGCGAGACTAAATCACTTGGAGGTGTAGATATGTACGCAATAATTGAAACTGGTGGAAAACAATACAAAGTTGAAAAAGACCAAATTCTTCACGTTGAAAACTTAAACATTGAAGAAGGCGGCGAAGTTGTTTTCGACAAAGTTCTTCTTGTGTCCGGTGACGATGGGGCGATTACTGTTGGTAAACCATATGTAAAGGGTGCTACCGTAAAGGGAAGCGTTCTAAAGAATGGCAAATCAAAGAAAATCATCGTTTTTAAATATAAGGCCAAGAAGAATCAAAGAAAGAAGAAAGGTCACAGACAACCTTTCACAAGAGTTGAAATCAAAGAATTGGCTATCTAATGATTAAGATAGTGGCCTTCAGGAATAAGGAGCGCATCGGATTCGAAATAAAGGGACACGCGGACTACGACGATCATGGTCATGATATAGTTTGTGCGGCGGTTTCGATTTTAAGTCATACGATTTATCGCTCACTTGTGGTCAATCTGGACCTCGAGAACGAGCTTGACGTTGAAGTAAAAGACGGATTCATGAACCTTTCGCTTGCAAGGCGAGGCAAAGATGTCGACTTGTTGTTCGACACATTTATTGAAGGCATAAGGAGCCTTGAAGAAGGCTATGGCGATTTTATTAAACTTACATTAGAGGAGGAATAAAGATGATAAAATTAAATTTGCAATTATTTTCATCCAAAAAAGGTGCTGCAAGTTCAAAGAACGGTAGAGACTCTATATCAAAACGTCTTGGAGCCAAAAAAGGTGACGGTCAAGTAGTTTTGGCAGGCAACATTATCGTTCGTCAACGTGGAACAAAAATCCATCCGGGCACAAATGTTGGAAAAGGAAAAGACGACACATTATTTGCAATGATTGATGGCGTTGTTAAATTCGAAAGAAAAGATAAAAAACGCAAACAAGTAAGCGTATATCCACGCGAAGTTGTCAATGCTTAATTAGAAAACCCAAGGTCACATCTGTGACCTTTTTTTTATAAATATGAATCCCGTTGTTGAAACGGGGGTTTCAATTTGATATAATTTAAATAAAGAGGTGATGAAATGTTTGATATTGTAACTCTTGAGCTGAAAGCGGGAAACGGCGGCGACGGACACGTCGGTTGGAGACGTGAAAAATATGAACCGAAAGGCGGTCCGCACGGCGGTGACGGAGGCAGAGGCGGTTCGATTTACCTTGTCGGCTCGTCGAATCTAAACTCCTTAATCGACTATCGCTACAAGACGAAGTTCAAGGCGACAAACGGTCAAAATGGAATGAACAATTTAAAAACCGGAAAAGACGGCGAAGATCTTTTTCTCTATGTTCCGCTCGGCACTGTTGTAAGACAGGTCGGCAACGAAGGCATCCTCTACGATTTTAAAGAGGACGGCGAAAAATTTCTTGTCGTTGAAGGCGGTCGCGGCGGTCGCGGAAACTGGCATTTTAGAACCTCGACAAGACAGGCACCGACTTTTATGGAGCCTGGAAGAAAAGGCGAGGAAGCGAGCATTCGTCTTGAGTTGAAACTCATTGCGGATGTGGGGCTTGTCGGTTTTCCGAATGTCGGAAAGAGTTCGCTTCTCTCGATTATGAGTGCGGCGAAACCTAAAATCGCAAACTACCACTTCACGACTCTCGAGCCGAATCTCGGCGTCTGCATGGTTGAAGAGGGAAAATCTTTTGTCATTGCGGACATTCCGGGAATCATTGAAGGTGCATCTGAAGGAGCAGGACTCGGCTTTAAATTTTTAAGGCATATAGAAAGAGTTAAGCTTTTGGTTCATGTGCTTGACGTGAGCGGCTCCGAAGGGAGAGAACCGCTTGAGGACTATTTTAAGCTGAGACATGAAATGGAGTCTTTCAGCGAAACCATTGAGAAAAAAGAAGAGATAATTGTACTCAACAAGTCCGACATAATTGACGAAGAAACGCTTAATGAAAGGCGAAAAGAAATTGAGGAGAAAACCGGAAGACAGACCTTTGTCGTTTCCGCAGCAACTCGAATGGGCGTCAAGGAACTTGAATACAAAATATATGATATAAATAAGAATATACCCGATGTCGTTCTCGATGAAAAGAGAACCCATCTCATACAAAATGAAAATCCGACTGAAGTTTGGTTTGAAGACGGAGTCTACCACATCACGGGAGACAAAGTTGAATACTATTTCAGGTCGACCGATTTCAGCGAGCCGGATTCCGTGAGACGTTTCGATGCATTCCTCGAAAGAGAAGGGATAAACGCGGAGCTCGAAAATCTCGGAATCGAAGACGGAGACACGGTTGAGATTCTCGGATATGAATTTACACACATGGAGTAAATATGATAACATCAAAAGAAAGAGCATTTTTAAAATCAAAATTGAATACAATGAAGCCGGCGATGAGAATCGGCAAAGACGGTATCAAAGAAGAAACACTGGAGGCAATTGATTTATATTTGAATAAAAATGAAATTATGAAAATTCAAATCTTAAACAATTCCGACGTTGAAGTTATGGAGCTTTTCGGCGAACTTGAAGAAAAACTCGGAGTTGAGTTTTTGGCAAAGCTCGGCAGCAATCTTTCGATTTACAGAAAGAGCGAAAAGAATAAATTGCTAAATGAATTTGAAAAATAAGGTCCTGATATACGGCGGAAGTTTCAATCCGCCTACAATCGCTCATGTAATTATGGCGAAATATCTCATGAACGAACTCGAACCGAAAGAACTGCTTGTAGTGCCGACATATGACCCTCCGCACAAAAAAGAGGGCAGGATCAATGTCTACGAAAAGTTCGACATGGTAAAGGAGACTTTTGAGGAAATCCCGGGTGTTCACGTGACCGACGTTGAATACAAGTTGAAGGGCGTGAGCTACACCTACAAAACAATCGAGACACTTCGGGAAAAATATGACGAACTCTATCTCGTCATGGGCATGGACAGCTTTCTCTCGTTTCCGAAATGGGTGAAACCCGAAAGAATTCTGGAGCTTTCCAATATAATAGTTTTAAAACGCGGCGGCTACACTTTCAAGTCGAATGAGCTCTACGAAAAAAACAAGGAAAAGTTTTTCTTTTTGGACAATCCCGTACTTGAAATGTCGAGTACATTCGTGAGAGAGCAGATTTTAGAGGAAAAAGATGTGAGATTTTTTGTGACGGATAGAACCTATGATTATATAAATGAAATTTTAAAGTGAGGAATCTATGTTTGATAAAGATGAAGCAATAGAATACTTAAAAGAACACTTGAGCGACCACCGGGTCGGGCATTCGATTCGAGTGATGAAAATGTCCGGAGAGCTTGCAAAAATTTGGGGAGTCGATGAATATAAAGCGGAGGCGGCAGGACTTCTGCACGACTCGGGGAAATGGGCGTCAAAAGAAGATGCGTTGAAAAAGGTTGAAAGTTTTGGTATAATATTGGAAAATGAACTTGTGTATGACTACAATCTGGTACACGGAATTTTGGGAATGTATATCGCACAAAACGAGTTCGGAGTGTATGACCACGAAGTCTTGGACGCAATAAGATACCACATCACGGGCAGAAGCAATATGACGACGCTTGAAAAAATCGTATATCTTGCGGATAAACTCGAAGAGGGCAGAGACTATCCAAGAGTTGACGAGTTCAGAGAATTGGCAAGGACGGATATAGACAAAGCGCTTATTGCAGTCTTTGGCGATACTTTAAAGCTTTTGGTGGACAGGGGCGAGTTCATTGCAACCGACACCGTTGAAGCGAGAAATTGGCTGTTATTAAAGGAGTAAATATTGGAAAATACAGATAAAAAACTTGAAATTATACAAAAGGCAATCGAAAATAAAATCGGATACGACACCGAAGTCATCGACATAAGGGGAAAGGCTTCATTTTCGGACTATTTTGTCATAACCTCCGCAACAAGCAGCAACCAAATGTTTGCAATTGCGGACAATGTTGAGTACGAAATGGAGAAGGAAGGCTTTGAAAAATTGAACAACAGCGCAGGAAAAAGCAATGAATGGCTGCTGCTTGATTACGACGAAGTCATCGTTCACATCTTCGACATCAAGGCGAGAAAATTCTATGACCTTGAAAGACTTTGGACGGAACGCGATTTAAAGTCGAATAATTAGTAATAAAGCCATGTGCTTTTATATAAGGAGGATAATATGGAATCAATTAACACAAAAAAAGCTCCGGCTGCTGTCGGCCCATATGTACAGGGGATGGTACATGACGGTTTAATCTTCACAAGCGGACAACTTCCAATCAATCCGGAAAACGGCGAACTCGTTTCGGACATCGAAGCTGCTGCAAAACAATCGCTCACAAATGTGCTCGAAATTGTTAAAGAAGCCGGCGGAAAACTCGAAAATATAATCAAAGTGAATATCTATGTAAAAGATATGAACGACTTCGGAAAAGTAAACAAAGTCTATGAAGAATTCTTCGGCAACCACAAACCTGCAAGAAGCTGTGTTGAAGTTGCAAGACTTCCGAAAGACGGCGTAATCGAAATCGAAGCAATCGCATACAAATAACAAATTACCTCTCGTTTGAAATGTTAAAATTTCAATTCGAGAGGTATTTTTTTGTGATTCATTATCTTGCAAAATAAACCGATAAGTAGTATAATTTAATAAATATGTGTTTCGATGGAGGTGAAGAATGGATAAACTAAATCAAGTGCTGAAAATTCAGTTGCCGAAGATGAGTTTTGAAAGCGGAATAAAAATCGCGCTCATGTTTCTCTCGCTCATATTTGTATTGTTTGCGACCTACTATATGGTAAATATCGGAAACAACTACGTCGACGACAAGAGAAAAGTGCGGTTGAATTTGAGAAAAATATTAAAATATGTTTTGATTTTCGCCGGAGCTGCAATAATAATAACGATTTTTAGATCGTACAACAGCCTGCGCTATCTATTGAACGCATTCTTGACATCAATTGTCATCGCGTATGTTCTAAATCCGCTCGTAAAGTGGCTTGAAACAAGATACCCGAAACTTAAACGCAAGTGGTGGATAATGATAATTTTTCTGGCGATATTCTTAATCCTCGTATTCATGATGGTGAGCCTATTGCCGCGCACAATAAACGAATTCTCGAAACTTGTAAACAACTTCCCGCTCTATTTGGACCAAGCGAAAAAAGTTGTAATCGACCTTTCGCACAAATACTTTGGACGTGATGTTTTAAATCTCGAAAAACTTAAAGTGCGAGACATATTCGGCAAAATCGGAATGTCGGACTTCAACTTAAGTTCAATGATGGTCGGAGTAAAAAGCACATTCAGTAAAATCTTTATTGCGGTCTTGGTGCCGATCTTCGTTTTCTATCTCTTAAACGACAAGGAAATATTTATAAAAAAATTGAAGGAATTGATTCCGGCAAAATATAGAGAACAATCCGTCGAAATCGGAAAGAAAATGGACGAAAGCGTATTCAAATATGTCAAGGGAAAAATCCTCATGGCAATATATGTGGGCGTCGCGGTTGGAATATTTCTCGGTATCATCGGGGTCGACTTCGCTCTCGTAATCGGAATAATAACCATGTTTGCGGACATCATTCCGTACATCGGACCGTTTTTGGGACTTGCGCCCGCAACGGTGTTCGCGCTTCTCGACAGCCCGACAAAAGCGATATTTGTCATAATCATGTTTCTGTTCTTGCAATGGACCGAAAACAATATCGTAGGTCCGAAGATTATGAGCGACCAACTCGGCTACCATCCGATGCTCGTACTCATCATAACGATTGCCGGAGGATTCCTATTCGGATTTGTTGGCATGATATTTGCGCTACCTTTTGTCATCGCGCTTGAAGTTGTCTATGAATACTATAAGGAAACAAGAGTGACGAAGAAAAAACTGGATTAAAAGAAAATATGAGCCGTTTAAAACGAAATTCACGGCTCTTTTTATATACTATTATATATTATAAGGAGAATTTTTATGGAAAATATAGAACTTCACGACATACGTGAGAAATTTTTGAAATTTTTTGAATCCAAGGGACATTTGCTCCATCCTTCATATTCGCTAATCCCGAAGAATGACAAATCCCTATTGTTAATCGGTGCAGGAATGGCACCTCTAAAAAAATATTTTACAGGCGAAGAAACTCCGCCGGCAAAGAGAATGACCACCTCGCAAAAATGCGTAAGAACGGGTGACATCGACAATGTCGGAAAGACACTCCGCCACCTTACATTCTTTGAAATGCTCGGAAACTTCAGCTTTGGCGATTATTTTAAAACCGAAGCAATCCATTGGGCATGGGAATTTTTGACGGAAGTAATGAAACTGCCTGCTGAAAAACTTTGGGTTTCAGTCTATGAAAAAGACGACGAAGCATACAGAATTTGGCACGACGAAATCGGAATTCCCGCTGAAAGAATTGTAAAACTTGGAAAAGAAGACAACTTCTGGGAACTTGAAGTCGGTCCGTCGGGTCCGGACTCCGAAATCCACTACGACAAAGGCGAAGAATTCGGCTGCGGAAGCCCTAATTGTAAACCGGGCTGCGACTGCGACAGATTCCTCGAAGTTTGGAACCTCGTTTTCACGCAATTTGACAAAGATAAAAACGGCGAATATCATCCGCTTCCACACCCGAACATCGATACCGGAATGGGACTTGAAAGAATCGCATGCATCATGGAAAACGTCGACTCGGTATATGATATAAAAGCTATAAGAAAAATCATGGACACAGTAGCTGACATCTGTGGAAAGAAATACGGCGACGACAAAGACGACGACGTCCACTTCAGAATAATCGGTGACCACTCAAGGGCAATAACATTTCTCATCTCGGACGGCGTTGTTCCGTCAAACGAAGGACGCGGTTATGTTCTAAGAAAACTCATAAGACGTGCAAGTCGCCACGGAATGCTCCTTGGAATCAAACAAAGCTTCCTCGAAGCGCCTGTAACGGAAGTGATTGAAAGCTGGGGCAGGGCATATCCTGAACTCATTGAAAACAAAAAAGTTATACTTGAAGTCTTAAACACCGAAGAAGAAAGATTCCAAAGAACAATCGTTCAAGGAACAGAACTTTTGACACAAAAAATTGCAGATTTAAAATCCAAAATGAAAAAAGTTCTCTCCGGCGAAGATGCATTCATTCTTTATGACACATACGGCTTCCCGGCAGATTTGACCGAAGAAATCTTGGAAGACGAAGGACTTAGCTACGACAAAGAAGGCTTCAAAGAAGCGATGGACGAACAAAGAACACGCGCAAGGGAAGCTCTCGACAAGTCCGACTCAGGTTGGAAAAAAGATTCAAAAATCGAATTTGACTCGGAAATCGGAAAATTCTCCGGATATGAAATGAACGAAACGACCACAAAGATCACGGACATCTATGTTGACGGCAAAAAGACGGATGAACTTCCGACGGAAGCTGAGGGAATTGTGATCCTCGAAGACACTCCGTTCTATGGTGAATCGGGCGGACAAGTGGGAGACGTCGGAGAAATTATCGGAGACGACTTCAGACTTGAAGTTTTAGACACCCAAAAGACAAAGGACGGACTCTATCTGCAAATTTGTAAGACCGTCGACGGAGTTGCGAAAAAAGGCGCAGAAGTTTCGACAAAAATCGATACAAAAAGACGTGACGACATCAGAAGAAACCACTCCGCAACGCACCTTCTTCATGCGGCTCTTCGTGAAGTATTGGGAACCCACGTTCACCAAGCCGGCTCCCTCGTCAATCCGGAAAGACTTCGTTTCGACTTCAGCCACTATCAAGCGATGACCGAAGAAGAAATAAAAGCAGTTGAAAGAATAGTAAATGAGAAAGTTTTGGAATCGATTCCGGTTGTAACCGAAATAAAATCGCTAAAAGAAGCAAAAGATGAAGGAGTCACCGGACTTTTTGAAAGCAAATACGGCGACGTCGTCAGAGTTCTAAAGATGGGAAAATTCTCGATGGAACTTTGCGGTGGAACCCACGTGAGAAACACCTCCGAAATCGGGCTCTTCAAAATTGTTTCCGAAACCGGAGTTGCTGCGGGCGTAAGAAGAATCGAAGCCGTCACAGGACACGCATCATACAAATATGTTCTAAAAAATGAAGAGCTCATTAAATCCGTTGAAAACAGACTGAAGACCACGAGAGAAAACATCGAGCAAAGAATCGGTGAAATGGAAAAACTTGAGAGAGAGCAAAGAAAAGAAATCGAATCCATAAAAGCAAAACTTCTCGGAAATGCCGCTTCGGATATGACTTCGGAAATAAAAGAAATAAACGGAATAAAAGTTTTGGCGAAAGTTTTTGAAGGCGTCGAACCAAATGAACTCAAAAATATCGCGGATGAAATCAGAAACAAGGAAGACGCAATTCTTGTAATCCTCGCTTCGAAAAACGGCGGAGGATTAAATCTCCTCGTTGCCGCTTCGAAAGGCCTTGTAAAAGAAGGAATCAACTCCGGAAATATCGTACGAAATATTGCGAAAGCTCTCGGAGGAAACGGCGGAGGACGTCCGGACATGGCTATGGCGGGCGCAAAAGACGTCGACAAAGTCAATGAAGTATTTCAAAAAATAGCGGACTATATAAAGTAAATTTAAAACATAAATAAATATATTATAATTATCAAAAAATACCCTTACTCTCAATAGGATGTGGGGGTATTTTTTTTGATTTAATAAACAATATATACACTATATATAGTGGAGTGATAGAATTAAATAAACATAGACATAGATGGTATAAGCCTTTGTAACTATTTTGTCAGAAATTGTCTATTGCAGCTATATAGTGACTTCGGGCACATTTCTTATCTTTGCAGTCAAGCCTGTAAAATAATCTGAAAAAATTACAGAAATGTAAATAATTATGCTTTTAATGTTTATTTATATATAAAAAAGCAGAAAATAGGTTCGCTATGGCTCATTATATTAAAATAAAATTACTATAAATATTATAACAGATAAAATAAATTAGTAATGATACATAAAACATAATAAATATAGAAATAAATATAATAAAAAGTATTAAAAATTAATTTTCGAAATATTTTAATTTTTTTGAAACTTTTTGAAAAAAAGGGTTGACACCCACCACAATAAGTTGTATAATAAATGTAATTTACAAATGGTATGTAGATTGAAAGGAGATAATTCAAGTGAAAAGCCATTCAAAAAGAATTTTATCATTGGTTTTTGCACTGTTGATGGCATTTCAACAAGTGATGTTTGCAGCACAAACAGTTGACCTATTGACACCGGCTGAACAACCGCAAACTGTTGACTTGCTGACTGGTGAAGAAGAAAACAAAACTGTTGACCTTCTCACACCGGCAGAACCGAGTGCACCGATTGAACAACCTATTGAACAATCGGAACCGATAATAGAAGAAAACAAAGAAACAGAAAATCAAACGGTGGATCTATTAACACCGGGGGACGACGAAGTTGTTCCTGAAGAAGGAAAAAATTCGACAACAACTATTTTAATTGGGGGAGAAGAAGAGGAAGAAACTCAAGATGACAGTTGGGATTTAACTCCTGCTGAAATAACGGTCCCTGAAGAAAATCACGACGAAGAAGAAAAGAAGGATGCAACATTCGAAGATGAAGAACATCACGAAAATGCAGGCGTTCTTCCTTGGAGCACAGACCTCGTAAAGCCATGGAGCATTTACAGAGAGCCGAAAAAAGTTTACAGACCGGGTGAAGACCTCGATTTGACCGAACTGTTGGTCGAAATCAAAACGGGTCGCTCGGGAAGTTTGTACAACATCGAAGACTTAATCAACGATGAATTTACAACAATCACAAGAACGAGAAAGTCCGACGGAGAAAAAGTCAGACTCGACGACAAGATTTATGAAGACGAAACAATGACAATCCATATGGATGGATGTCAAGACCTAACAATTGACTTTACTGTAGATGAAAATCTAAAAGACGAAGAAGAAGCTCTCGAAGCTTTCCAAGAAAACTTAATAAGAGAAGAAATCCGTGATGGCTTGGATTTTTCCCTTTATTTAATCAAAAAAGGCGAAAGGGAAAATCCTATAGTAGCCTACTCACTTGATCCACACAAATTGACACCGATTGGAAACGGAGTCGACAAGAAATTAAAAGATGGACCTCTTTTCGATTTAAAAGATATAAATTCATGGGACAGATTTGATATCGAAACCATTGGAAAAGTTAAAGCAATTCTTGAAAGAAGCGCTGAAATAGAAAATGAAAATGTAAGAAAGAAACTTATTACTCAACTTGCAATCTGGAATGTAACCTCAAACATCATTCCAAGAGAAATTGATGCAACAGTTTCTGAAATCGAAGAAAATGAAACAACTGAACTCGGACCGGAATTAAAACCGACCGACGAAGAAGAAGTTCCGGAAGAAAAGGAAGAAGAGCCGATTGAAATAATCGACCCGACAACTCCGAAAGAAGAAATCGAAAGCGTCAAACAAGATGACGAAGTTGAAGCGGTAGAAGAAAAAACTGAAATCGAAGAACCGGCTGAAGAAAAAACTGAAGCTGAAGAGCCGGTTGAAGAAAACGCGCAAGAAAACAAAGAATCTGAAAAAATTGAAGAACAAGCTCCGGTTCAAAGCACAGTTCGCAAAATCGTATTTGATGTAAGAGAAATCGACTTACCATATGATGAAGTAGAACTCTCCGATGAAGAATACGCACTCTACAATGAACTCACATATTTGGAAGGAGTCGAGCTAAAAAGCGAAGACGAAGATTTAAAAATCTATGAACCTATAATAGAAGAAACTGAAAACCAATACGCCGACCTCGTAACAATCGGCGAAAGCGATATCGATTCTATTGAAAGAGTTGAAACTGAAGTCACATTCGATGCAGTCGACTACTCATTCCAAAATCTATATCACACTCTCGAAACCTCAAGCATGTTGGGCTTCGGTCAACCGAGAGACTTCAACGTTCTTCTTAAAGCAACAATGAAAGCTTCAAGAAAAATTGTTGAAGGCGACAAATTCGAAGTTGAAATCCTAAGTAAAACTCTTCCTATATTAAATGGTGAAGAAGGACGTGCAAACGACATCCAAATCGACGGAAAAGTTGTTGCAACCGCTGAATATATTGCGGAAGAACACAAAATCGTCTACACATTTGTAGAAGACCTCGACACAGATAAAGTTGAAATCGAACAGGAATTCAAACAAATCAAAGAAGAAAAAGCAGCTCTACTCAATATGCTCGACGTAAGTGAAAACTTGGTCCTTGATGCAGTTCGTGGCGCTGAAGGAGATGAAGACTCCGAAGAAAACCCGGATGAACTCGAAATCTCTCCGGAAGACGACAACGCAACAATTAAATTGGTACTCGGAAATACACCGGTTAAATACAATGGATATTCTTTCGAAACAAAGAAATTCAGACTAAAAACCACAATGACGGCAAAAGCAGCACCGGTATGGCAAATTCCGGAAGGGTGGACATTTGATGTTAATATCGGACAATATTTAAAACCGGAATATGATGAAAATTCAGAACCTATTCTTAAACCGCTTTATGACCCGAATAACCCAAGTGTTAAAGTTGCAATACCGAAATACGATGCAAAAAATCATGTAATAAAATATACTTTTATAAAACCTTTAAACAATACAAAGACATTTAACATTGATCAACTATTGGCATTTGATACTGAAGCAATTGGCGATAAAAATGAAATTGAAATAAATATCGTTGTTGCACCTAAGAACTACAAAGTTCAAAATATGCCTACAATAAAGGTTAAGAAAGATGACCCTAGGTCAGAAATTATATCTAAGTTTGTTGTTGAAGAAAAACCGGATTTTTATAAAGTCTTATATCCTTATATGGTCAGCTATGTTTCAAGACAGTCTGTAAACAACGAAACAGTAACTTGGGATATTGATGTTGATACTTCTACTCTGAAGAGAGAAGGGTTGGATTATAATAGTATTGCATTATCTTTATATATTCCAAATAAACAAGGATTATCAGATTATAAAGTTAATATAGAAGGAATTAATGAACAACTTAGTTTCTATGACATTGGAGATCTTGTTCTATTTAATAAAACTATAGCAAAAGACACTATTCCTGACAATCTTAAAATTCAAGTTCAAGCTCAAACATCAGTTGAAAGAGATGCATATTCTCTTGGTATAAGAATAACACCGGATGAAGGATATATTCAAAAACTTAGAAAAGAACTTGAAAAGAAGAAAGAAGAACTAAAACCTTGGATAGGGCCGTTGTTTACAATCTTTTCATATTTAAAAGACCCTGATAACTCAACACAGTTCGACAACGGATTTAACTTATTGGACACAAGAATATCGGCAATAGCACCTCCTGAAAATGGTAGCGAAAGGGCTGTAGGATATAATGATCCGCTTAGAAGTGTTTATTTCAACAATTCTGAAACAAGAAAATTTGACATTAGAATTTCAGAAACTTTGGATTTAAAAAATCTGAAAAATATCGAGCTTACAAAAGATGGAAAATATATATCAAATATTGGAAATGATGTATATGCAGTAAATGGCACATCAGTAGAGAATTTAAGCGTCAATAATTATGATAAGCCGATAGTAAATATCTATATTCCTAAAAACGATGGAACTTATGAAAAAGTTGCTTTAAATAGAATAGGAAGAACAGAAAAAGTTAATGAAACAAATTTCAAAAATGCTATAAAACAATTATATGATGATAAGAGATTACTTCCGGGAACGATTATAGAATATGAATATAGTGGCACATATGGAGCGGCAAAAAAATATTTATCAATGTCGTTAAACTTAAATGAACGTGAAGTCTATAATGAACAATTGCTTAAATATACAAATGTTGGGGGATTGGCACAAGCCCAGTTAATAAATGTTGGAAATATACAAGACCACTATAAAATTGGTATGTATGTTTTTAAAAACGGTTATCAAGGAAGTGTCTTATTTAAAATAGTTGAAACCGGCGAAAATGGATATTGTATAAACCTTGGAAAAAATAATCCGACAAAGGTTGACACTTACCACAGAAAAGTAATTGTTGAACCGGGAGAAGGTCTCGAAGCATTAGAAGACGCAATATCAAAAAATTACGACAAAGGAAGTTATAGTGGAGCTGCTCTTTTAAATAGATTAAAGAAAATATTTTTCTACTACGACAAATATGAACGTGAACACAATATTGATTTAATTAATGACGAAGTAACAAAGTATAGGATAATAGATGCAAGACAAGCGGCTATATTTGATGCTGTAAGTAATAACGGTTTGGATTTCTTAACCAGAGGATATCGTGACTATAAAATAGAAACAGATCAAAGAACGGTACAATATTATAATGAACTAAACGGCATCATAAACGACAGTCCGGAATTAACAGAAGAACAACTTAAAAGTGTAACAATAACTTTATATCCGATAGTTGAAGGTGATTTTCAAAACATTATAACCGGGAAAGTTGAAAATCCTGTTTATATTGAAAAAGTCGGACAAGATGGTGAACCTCTCAGCGGAGCTGAATTCGCAATTTTAAAAGATGGAGAAGTTATAGCAAATTGGACATCTGACGGTTCAAATAAGGATTTGTATCTGAAACCGGGTGAATATATCCTTAGAGAAACGAAAGCTCCTGAAGGATACAATAAAATTGAGGATGTAAGCTTTACAGTAGAAAAAATAATTACGCTCAATGATATTACAATTGCCAGAACGATTGGATGGGGAGAAAATAAATATTTTCATTCACAAGAAAGATATACTGACAATGTTATTAAAATCGAACCAAACGATAAAATATCAACTTCAGCCAACGGATATACTTTAAAAGTTAAAAATAATAAAAATAACTTTAGAATTAAAAAAGTTGACGCCAATGATAAAACAACAGTCTTGAAAGATGCTGAATTTACTCTAAATAGAGTTTATGAAGAAGGAACGGAAAATGAAAGAGAAGAACTCGTAGCAGTAAAAACAACGGATGAATCCGGTGTACTTGAGTTCGAAGGATTGGATTCCGGAAAATATGTTTTGAGAGAAAACAAATCTCCGGAAGGCTATGAAAAAATAAATGAACCTGTGTTTATAGAAATTGATAATAAAGGCGGAATTAGATTTATCAGTGATAAAACTAACGGCTCGCTCAATGTAAGCAACTTTGAAGTCGTTACAGATAAATTGACAGTTACAGAAAAAGTTCCAACATCTGAAGCATCAGTTTTTTATAACAACCAAATTCACACGATTAAAGATGATGGAATTGTATATCACAGTGGATATCATGATTTTATGAATGTCAAGACAAAAGTCATCAACTCAGATTTAAAATCTGTAAAATCCAGAATTTTCTTAAACCCATCTACCGAATCTGAAATGACTCAAAATGGTATTGTGGAATTGGGAAATGGACCGGACAGAAACACAATCTTAACATTATCAAAGAATGATGCTAGTTATGTAGACTATAGAATCTACAGAGTTCCAAAAAATGAAAAGACATCTATAGATGAAAACACATCAATGTTTGGTAGAAAATTATATGCCTCCGGTAGAATACAAGGAAACAGTCGTGATATATTCTTTGAAAACTACGGAACAAAAACAAATCCGAAACGTTGGGACGGAGATGCTTATATAGTTGATACTATTGCATATTATGATGAAATTGATAATAATAATACAGAAAAAAGAATCACAAGTTTTGACTGGAAATATATCAATAAAAACAATGATGTAGAAAGTCATATTTCAGGAAGCTTTGGAGCGGAAGTAAGTTGCACGGAAAAACTTGTTGAAAAACCTGGAATTCCAACACTTCTTGTTAAAAATAAAAAAGGAACAAGCATAACAATCACAAAAGTTGACGAAGCAAATCCGGATATGAAACTGACTGGAGCAAAGTTCAAAATTTATAAAGAAGATGGAAGCAATGAACAAATCGCTACAACAGATAAAGACGGAAAAGTAACATTTGCCGGTCTTGAAACAGGAACCTATATAATTGAAGAAATAGAAGCACCAAAGGGATATGAAAAGAAAGATATGTATTGGAAGGTGTTAATTGGAGAATCAAATAAATCGAATGTTACACTTTTAAATCCTTCAGATAACGATAAGGCAATACTTTCATATAATGGCTCACAACTAATTACTCTAACAAATAAAATTAATCATTCATTAAATCCAAGAGATAACTCTATAATTCCTAACGAATATTCGGTTGAAGTTAATTTCATAAGAAATAGCAAAAAATCGATAAATGGAAATCTGAATATTGAACTAAACAAAGATGATTTTGAAATTGTAGACGTTGCAAGAATGGTGATAAATGAAGGCATAAAAAGAAATTATGATATAAATCAAATCAACTCTAACGGTAGACTATCTGACAGTCTTCCACTTGGACAAAATGGTGGAAGTGGTAAATACTTTATAATTGTAAAGCCGAAGAATATTGTTTCAGGTGAATATAAACCTATTAAATCAATCGATTACCAAATAGATAGTAACACAAAAATCGAAGCTCCTGATTATTCATTGCCGAAAATGCAAATTCAATCGAAAGGTGAACCAAAACATTTTGCCGAAATACAAGAAATAAAGGTAAATGATGGATTCGAAATAAAAGATTCCGGTAATAGAACAATACGAAACGCAAGTAACGGAGCTCCTCTCTTGACTATAGAACCTAATCTAAAACAAGTAAAAGACGGTTTTACTTGCGATTTAAGAATTGAAAGCTTGTACCCATACACTGACAAAGAATATTGGACTCAACTACAATTTGAACTAGACAATGACAATTTCGAATTCGAATTTGATGGCGAAAAAATACAAGAATTAGATTTTCAACAGTATAAAGTAAATTCGAAATATGGTACAAATAACTACACGTTGAATATAAAACCAGAAGGTGATCTTGCAACAGGAATTTATATGCCGATTAAACGCATACTAGTTGCAGATAAATCTACAAACAGTTTGTTGCCAAAGATAATAAAAAAATTCGATTATAATGTTTCTCAAAGCGATAAAGCTAAAAAAATATTTAACGATAATGACCAGGTACAATATGAAGCACATTCAAGCATACAAAAGAATGCATCCAACGATTCTTATTTGTTGAATATAGGAATCGATTCTAAAATAAGTCCGGATAGAGACGAAATAGTAAGAATTAAACTCAATACAGAGGACTTTATTGTAGAACCGATAAATACAGTTGGAGAATACAATGTTTCAAATGGAGAGTTTACTTCTAATATAGCAGCAAACCAATTAGGAAACAGTGAGTTCAGATTTAATGTAACTCCTAAGTCTAATAGATTTAAGAAACTTCAACCTATTAGTGAATTTACAATTGGTACTAATGAGATTAATGAATTCTCCGGCTCGGAAAAACATCTTGCATATTTACTGAGACAAGATGATAACGAAGAGATTTATCCAGGCACGAAGCCTGTAATACAACAAAACAAAAAAGGCGAGTTCTCATTCGTAGCTAAAAATAGTACTAAGGGTACTGGAAAGATTATTGTTAAGAAAACCGGAGAAAATGGCAAAGCACTAAATGATGTAGTGTTCTCATTGTATAAAGTTTCTGAATCGGGAAGCAAAAAATTAGTAACATCTGTAACGGTAAAGAATGGAAAAGCTGAATTTACCGGATTAAAAGATGGTCTATATATTCTTGAAGAAACTAAGACTGTTGATGGATATGTTCTTGATACAAAGCAAAGAGTTATTCGTATAGGTGGCAGTGATAAAGATGACGTCACAGCACCTCAAACCTCAAAAGATGTATCCGAACGATTCAGTGTTGTTATGGATGACAATAATTTCAACAGATTGGCTGCATCCGGAAGCAGAGATGACAGATTTGAAGTTGTTTACCCAAATCAATCCGAATGTGTTAATGTTAGACTTAAATTTAATATTAATAACTCAAATGAGGACCCTATAAAGCCGGGAGACACATTTGCTCTTGAATTTGATGATAGTGTTGACGTCGACGGTATTGATAAAACAGTAGACAGCGAATTTGATATATATGGAACATATGGAAAATTTGCTAAAGCAAAAGTATTAGGCGAATATCCAAACAGAAGAATCATAGAGTATACTGTTACAAAAGCTGCAGACAGATATGAAGCAAAAAACATTACTGCGATGATTCCGGTCTATCCAAATAGGTTTAAGTTACTGGGTGATGATACCTTAACAGTGAGAGCAAAAATTTTAAGTGTAGATGAAGTAAACGGTCATATAGACGGATCAGATAAGGAAATATTTAACAACAATGCATATAGCGCATCGATAAAAGTTAATTATACTGAATATTTTAACAAACTTGGTGATGGTAATATTATTGCATATATGAGAGAACTTCATGCGGATCCTGATACTAAAGACAAAAGGTTTAAATCTATAGCATATGTTAATCCAAAGTCAAGACCTAGATTTGATAAAACTGTAACATTAAGTGCAAATCAAAGAATCACGGCTGAACATATCAGGTTGTACAAAGTTAGAAGGGCAGATGGAAACCCAATGCCATATTCATTCGGAATTGACTTAAATAACTATGCTATCCATGGACTTGAAGCACCGTTTGAAATTAAAAAGTATACGTATGATTCAGAGAATAATGAATACTCGTTTGTAATACCAAATGATGGAGAACATTGGATCAGCGAAGATGGTATAGGTGAATACGGCTCAGATTCAGCATATGTTATGGAAGTGGATGGTACTGTTACAAGTAAGGAACTTACGGAATTCAGATTAAAACATTCATTTGAAGAAAGCTATAAAATCAAAACCGGTAATAAAGTAAGGGAACCTATATATGAAAATGGATATTTACTAGGATATGTATGGAAAGATGTTTGGAATAAATATACTCATCACTGGGATTGGGAAACGTGGAGTGAGTTCTACTTCCCGGATGCTCACAGTGATGATGAGCCTAGAGAAATTAGCGTTGATATTGAAAACCATAAAAACAAAATTGAGTTCACAAAGGTAGACAGAAAGATTAAAGAAGTCAAACCGAGTGAAAAATCTGAACAGTTAAAACCGGCTGGCTTTGCGGATATGTTCAAACCTGTTGGAGCTTATGAAGGCGCGGTTTCAAGTGGAGAAGATTCATCAAATAACAATTATGAAGACGCACCGCTTAAAGGAGTTAAATTCATCCTTAAAAAAGATGGAAAGGAAGTTCAACAATCTGAAAGAGAATCTGACGAAAATGGTAAATTCGGATGGGAAGGACTTGCACCCGGCAAATATGAAGTTTGGGAAACAGAGCCACAAAAAGGATATGAGAAACCATCTACCGCTGTAGCAACATTTACTGTTGATGAAAACGGTGAGATTACAGTTGATAAAAATACAACTATAATTATCAACAAAAAATATATGCCGGACATCAAGTTCAAGAAAATAGACGGTAGAAATAAAAATCCATTGGAAGGCGCGGAATTCACTTTATATAAGAAGAAGGAAGCAACAAAGACGAATGACGAATCCGAAAAGACTGAAAATGATGAAGATGGCGAAAAAGTAAATCCTACAGAAGAAAAAGATGAAAAACTTGAATTTGAAGCAGTAATAAAAGAAGTTGTAGAAAATGAGGAAACAAAGAAAAAACCATATACTGTAACTTCTGCTAAAGATGGAACTTTCAAATTTGAAAAACTCGAAGACGGAATTTACGCTGTTAAAGAAACCAAAGTACCGGAAGGTTATGTATTACTAACAAAATATGTATTCTTCTTCAAGGTTGAAGGCGGAAAGATTTACAAGATTAACGAGTACGGAAAATATGTTGACATGAAGGACATTATTGTCAAAAACGATAAAAAAGACGAAGCTTTGATTGTTAATACAGAATCCGGAATAAAGTTTAATGCAGAATTATTCGTTGAAAACTTTAAGGCTGAATATCCTCACACAGGTGGGGTTGGAGCACTTCCATTTGTATTCATCGGTATGATGATTATGATGGTTGGAGCATATATGTTTATTCGAAGGAGGGATGCCCTCTATGAATAATAGTATTACGGAAAGACGGATACACGATCCGTAGTGCGAAGACGCATCTGCGGGAAGAGAAGAGGTGGAGTTTTCCATGGAAATTTGTCGAGAAAAAGAATACGAAAAAGACACGAGTGACAAGGAAAATAAGTTAAACATTCGCGAGAGCGATTAGAAAATCAAAAACAAAACACAAGGGGACAGAGTGTAAGAAACAATGTCCACGAAGAGTTGTCGGGAAAGAGATACGAAAAAGGCACGAGCGACAAGGAACAATGAACAAACAAAAGACAAAAAAATCAAAAACAAAACATTAGAGAATTATATGAATTTATAAGGAGAGAATTATGAACAAGAAATTCAAATTTTTGACAGTGCTTCTCGCACTTGTCATGACACTCGGTGCATTTGCACCATTCAGTGCAGTAAAAGCTGCAGACGAAGCAACAGAAACAGAATCTGTTACAATCCACAAAATTTTGCTTACAAAAGCAGCATTAGAAGCTCACGACAAAGACAAGAAATATGATGGTAAAAAAATCATAGACATCAAAGATTTCTTTGATACAGATGCAAAAGAAATTGATGGAGTTTACTTCAAACTTCAAAAACCGGCAGATGGTGTTACAGATCCTGATGTAAACAAAGATGAAGATTGGGTAGACATTGAAGGAAAAGAAGGTAAGACTGAAAACGGAAATGGGCGTACAATTGATACTAAAGGACTAAAAGGAACTTATAGAATAGTTGAAGATTTAGAAAAATCAACTTATAAGGGTGAAGATGGAGAACTTCTTGCTGATTCTAAAGCTGTTCCTACAAAAATCACACTTCCGATTGTAAATGAAGAAGGTATCGTAAAAGATGCTCACGTATATCCAAAGAACACACAAGAAAAACCAAAAGTTGACAAGGACTTCAAGGATAAAAATGAATTAAGACCTGTTGATGAAAAAGATGCTGACGAAATTCACGGCGGTGCTGATGTTGATAAAAACCAAAGAGATAAAAAAAGAGCTACTGCTGATTTAGGTGAAAATATACCTTACGAAATCAAAACTGTTATTCCGGCTAAAACAAAATATAAAACATTAGCTTGGGACGATACAATGAGCAAGGGTCTTACATTCAACGACGATATTAAACTACAAATCGGTGGAACAGATGCTACTCTTGGAACAGACTATATAGTATCTTACAAAGAAAATGGATTTACAATCCAATTGCTAGAAGAAGGTCTTAAAAAAGTATATGACAAAGATGCTGAAACAGAAATCTACATTACGTACTCTGCAACTGTAAATGGAGAAGCAGAAGTAGATAAGACAGAAAAGAATAAACTTAAATTTTACTATGACAACAACATTTCAGTTAAAGGAAAACCAGAACCAACAAACCCGGTAGATGGAAAATTAAAAGTCACAAAAGATTTCCCTAATGTTACAGGAAACTGGGTAGAAGGTGAAGAAGTAACTGTAACAATCATTGATGTTGAAACCGGCAAACCTGTTGAATTTAAAGATGGTCAAAAAGCAACAGTTGTTTTAACAATAAATAAACAAACTCATGAATGGACCGGATTAGATAATAACAAGCAATATAAAGTAGTTGAAACATTCAAACCTAGCGATATCGTAACATACGAAAAAGGTGAAAATGGCGAAGTAATCATCCACGACGAAATTAAACCTGAAAAACCTAATGAAATCGAACCATCAGTTCCAGAAGTAATCCTTGGTGGAAGAAAATTTGTTAAAACAAACAACGAAGACAAAGGTAGCGACAAATTAGAAAGACTTGCTGGAGCAGAATTCTACGTTAAAAATGCAGAAGGAAAATATCTAGTAGCAGCTAAGAAAGACGCACAAAAGGTTGCAGATGCAAAAGCAGCTCTTGATGAAGCAGTAAAAGCTTACAATAATCTTACAGCTGAAGAACAAAAAGACGAAAAGATTAAAAAGGAAAAATTAGACGCTATTAACGAAAAACAAAAAGCTTATAATGATGCATTCGTAGCTAACGCAACAGAATATACTTGGGGCGAAAAAACTGATGCTAATGTTGTTGTATTAACATCTGACGCTGAAGGTAGATTCGAAATCAAAGGTCTAGCTTATGCAAAAGGATATAAATTGGAAGAAAAAACAGCTCCAAAAGGATTTGCTAAACTTCAAGATGAACCAGAATTCGAAGTAAAAGAAGGTTCTTATGTAAGTTCAGATGTTGATCTTCAATACAACAAAGAGAATACAGATGCCGGATACGGTCTACAAATCAAGAATAAGAATGTTACTATCCCACAAACAGGTGGTATCGGTACTGTTATCTTCACTGTAGTCGGTGTTATGTTGATGGTTGGTGCTGCATTTGCACTCAAGAGACGTAAAGAAGACGAACTCGAAGGTTTAGCATAACTTATAGTATTGAATTAGGAGCAAAGAAGTTATATAATATATATAACGACAGCTATTTACAAAGAAAAGGAGGTAGAGATGCCGAAGTTTATTAAAAAACAATTTAAGATTCTGAATCTGATATTGGCATTTTGCCTTTTCTTTCCCTTTTTCAGGGTTAGCGCAGCGGATGAGATTGAAATCGTTGTAAATCTTTATCTCGAAAGCGACAGAGAGGAGCTTAAGAAAGCTCTCGAGGATGCCAATATCGAGATTTGGAAAGTTTCCGACAAAGACGACATGAGTTCCGACGACAAGTTTGAAGAAATTTTCAAACACAGAATGTGGTCGGACAAGGATCTTGAAAAGGATTTTAAACATGTTTTGAGTTCAGTTAAGGCTGACGAAAACGGAAGAATTGTTGTAATGCTTAAACCGGGAACCTATTACGCACGTGTTAAGGGCGCAAAGTACGGTATTAAGTTTAACGATTTTGTGTTCTCGGTTTCGGATTTCTTGAAAGAAAAGAATGAGGACAGGATTGTTATAAATCCTAAACACACTCAACCGGAAAAACCGGGCACACCACCGCCGCCGGAGGTTCCGCCTCCACCTGAAACTCCACCGCCGGAAACACCGCCGCCGGAAAATCCGCCGGATGTTCCGCCTGAAGAGCCGAACAATCCGCCGCCATACGGACATTTCTATTTCAAGAAGGTGTCTGTTGACGGAAAGCCGATTGGGGGCGTTGTCTTCAGACTTACAAAGGTGGTCGACGGTAAGCCGCAAAATTTAATGCAAGGCGACAAGATTTTCACGCTTGTTTCCGACAAAAACGGAGATTTTGACGTCGAGCTTCAATACGGCGACTATGAATTATGGGAAACGAAACAAGCACCGGGCTTTGAACAATTGACCGAAAGTGTCAAGTTCACGGTTGACGGTGATGATAGTTCAAAAAGACTTGTGATAAAGAACAAGCCGTTTACAAAGAAGCCGCTTCCAAAGACGGGGGATTTGGTTTTCCCGATGCTTTGTGCACTTGGAGCAATTCTTTTCACAACGGGTTTTGCAGTCGCAAGGAAAAATGAAAAATCGACAGAGGCAAATTAGCCTTTGAACAATAAAAGATTTGGCGGGTTCGCCCGCCGTACATAAAACACGAAATCACGGTTTCGTGTTTTCTCTTTATAGACAAAACAGCCGGTTGTTGGTATAATAGAGTTAGAATATTTTTTGGGAGTTTGTATGGACAAGGATATTAAAAACGAAAAAGTGAATATCGAAAAGAAGAATGCATCAAGAAAAAAGAAGAAGCGCGCTTCAACTTTTATTTTAGTTGCAATTTTTTTGGTGGGACTTTTGGTTTTGATGTATCCGATTATTTCCCGTCTGTATTACAATGTCGAGTCGACTTATGAGATTAACGATTTCGACAAGGAAGCTGCAAAGCTCGACGACACGGAAGTAAAGAGAAGAATCGAGCTTGCTCGCGCGTTCAACGATTCGCTCGTGAACCATATCGACAAGGACCCGTACACCGACGAGCAAAAGGCGGCGGGCAGAAAAGAGTATGCGAGAATGCTCGAGATTAACGAAAGAATGGGGCACGTTGAGGTTCCGAAGATCAATGTGGACATTCCGATGTATGCGGGCACGGAGGAGGAAGTACTCCAAAAGGGCGTTGGACACCTTGAGGGGACGAGTCTTCCGGTCGGAGGCATCGACACGCACACGGTTCTCACCGCACACTGCGGTCTTCCGACAGCAAAGCTTTTTACGGACCTCGAAAAGCTCGAAGAAGGCGACGTTTTTTATGTACACAATCTTGCGGAAACGCTCGCATATAAGGTTGTGCAGATAAAGGTTGTAAATCCTGACGAATTCGACGATCTTTTGGTCGTCAAGGGACACGACTATGCAACGCTCCTTACTTGTACGCCGTATATGATAAATACGCACCGTCTTTTGGTTCGCGGAGAAAGGATTCCGTACGATGCAGTTGCGGACATTGTGACGGCAAGGGAAAACAAGGAGATTTTCAAATATAAAAACAGATTCTTTATTGCGCTTGGCGTTATTGCACTTCTGCTTTTATTGATTTTAACTACAAGGCACAAGAAGAAGAGATATAAAAAAGCGATAAGAAAGCTCTTGGCGATGAATGAAAAAGATTCGAACGATAAGCCTGATGATGGACCTGACGATGGAGGGGATGACGACGGCGACGACAATCCGCCACCTGACGGACCGGGCGGAGGTGCGTCGGGTGTTCCAGAACCGACAGAACCGAGCACTCCGGTTGTCGGTGCAATAAAAGACGAAGACGAGCCGAATGAGCCGGAAGAAGACTCGAATTTGGACAGTTTTCAGGCGAAGAGCGACAGCATTAAGAGCGATGAATATGTAGAAAATGGAGGAGAAGACGTGAGTTTTTTAAAGAAACTTAAAAATATTATGGTTGAGCCGGACGAAGACGAGGAGTACGACGACTTCGACGAAGTTGACGAAGAGGAAAATAAAAAGTCCGACAAAAAAGAAGGCATAAAGGCTTGGGACGACGATACGGCTCCGGAGGATGACACTCCGAAGGAAATTAATATCGACAGCGAACCTGTTATTGAAAGAAAGACGGCTTTTGATGACGAGGCTTTGAAGGCGGAAACCGAAAAGAAACTCTTTAAGGATGAACAGAAAACGGAAACGGACAAGTCGGACAAAAAGTCGGGCTCGTTCTTCCAAAAATTCAGCAAGAAGAAGGCAAAGGAAAGCATTTTTACCGATGAGGACCTCAATATCAATCAAGAGGAAAGAAGGCTCAAGGCGAAACGTCTTGCGAAGGAAGCCGAGGAAAGGATTGAGAGCGAAAGGGAAAATCTGAAGAAGATTGCAACGAAATCGAAAATCGTAAAAGAAACGGAAAAACAACCGAAAAAGAAGGTTTCGAAAATCGATTCGGCGGACCCGAAGGCGCTCGAAATGGAATTTAAACGTTTGAGAGAGGAAACAAGACTCGAAAACGAAAGAATTGAAAAGAATAGAGCCGCGAAAAAAGACGAGTCACCGGTTGAAATCGATTCGAAGAAGGTGGACAAGAATTCACGTGTGCAAGAGCTCAAGGATATTTCCGAAAAGAATTTGAAAAAGGATTTTAAAGACAGCTCAAGCGACTATGTCAAACCGGAATCGAAAAAAGTCGAAAAGAAGGAGCCGGTAAAGAAGGCAACAGAAGAGATTAAGAAAGATTTTGAGCCGGTTTCAAATGTTCGTGTTCCAAAAAACACCGACGAGACGATGAATTTTGAAAAAATCAAGGAAAGCGCTCGAGAAGAGCTTTCGAAAGAAAAGGGAAAAGAGTCCGAGGTAAATCCGAACCACATTATTCGCGAGGTTGAAACGGAAGCGCAAAGACAAGCACGTCTTGCAGCAGAAGATTTCGACAGAATGATGGCGGAAAGACGAAAGAAAAGAACTTCGGACAAGAGCGTTATCGATATGAAGCTGAGCGAAGAAGAAGACAAATTGCAAAAGTTGGCTGATTTATTCACGGGAGACGGGGATAATAACTAGAGCATTTTTCGAATAGCGGGGGAGAATATGGCGAAAAAAGAAGAAAAAAACTTGATATTTGACGAGGGAGACTCGAAAAAGAAAAAGCGCAAGCGGAATCTCGTTTTGGGTGGGATCTTTCTTTTGGGATTTTTGATTGCCATATATCCCGTCATTTCGCAGCTTTATTATAGGCAGGTTGCAACAAAGGAAGTCGAGAGTTTCGATACAAAGAGAAATGAACTCGACGAAGCGGAACTGAAAGAAAGGCTCGAGCTTGCACACGCGTACAATCGCACGCTCGACCCGACAAGGATGGCGGACCCGTTTACCGAAAAGGAAGAAGCGGGGCGCAGAGAGTATGCGAAGATGCTCGAAATCGGAGAAAAAATCGGGCACGTTGAAATTCCACAAATAAACGAAGACTTGCCGGTGTACGCCGGAACGGGCGAAGACATTTTGCAAAAGGGAGCAGGACACCTTGAGGGCTCGAGCCTTCCGGTCGGCGGCAAGAACACACATGCTGTTGTCACAGCGCACAGGGGTCTTCCGACGGCAAAGCTCTTCCGTGAGCTCGACAAGCTTAGAAAAGGAGACGTCTTTTTCTACCACAATATCGAAGGAGTACTCGCATATGAGGTCGACCAAATTTTGACGGTGGAGCCGACGAATTTCGAGCCGGTGCTTGTGCAGGAAGGAGAGGACTTGATGACCCTTCTTACATGCACACCTTATATGATTAACAGCCACAGACTTTTGGTTCGAGGGCACAGAATTCCTTATAAACCTGAAGCGGAAATTACGAGAAGGGCGACGGGAACAAGCGATGCAAGTTATCGTGAATACTTTATGATTACACTTTCGATTATATTGTTCCTTGTGCTTGTGCTTTTCATTGAATGTTCGAGCCTCAGGAAGCATAAAAAGATTTTCAGAGAGCTCAGGAAAAAGAGAGATAAAAATGAGTAAAATAAAAATGGAAAAGAAGCACTGGTTTTTAATCGGTCGGCTTTTGATGATTGTCGGAATTTTGATTCCGCTATATGCGTTTCTTTCGATTACCATAAACGATATGAGAAAAGCGAACGAGTATGAGGAATACATCGAAAGAGAGGCGAAGCTGAGCCGCGAGGAGAAACAAAGGCTTGAGAAGAAAATTAAAAGATATAACAAGAGCGTTAAGGACATCGACGCCGGCGCGGTCGACCCGTTTACGGGGAACGATTTCAAGGCGAGATACAATATCGAGGGTGAGGACGATGAGGCATTTTCGTATATAAGGATTCCGAAAATCGACGTGACTCTGCCGGTTTATCTCGGGGCGAGCTATAAGCATCTTGCGATGGGCGCGGCGCATGTCGACGGAACGAATCTTCCGGTCGGTGGAAAGGGATCCCGCTCCGTCATTGCGGGGCACAGGGGCTTTTACAAGGACACGATGTTCTTGAATTTGCACGAGCTTGAAGAGGGCGACATGATTATGCTCCGTCGCGGCACGGAAACGCTCATATACAAGGTGACGGACAGCGAGGTCATAAACCCGTACGATTGGGACAAGCTTGACCCGATTGAGAATGATGACACGCTGACACTTCTTACTTGCGACCCTATAACGCCGCCGAGCCCATATCGTTTGATTGTGAATGCGAAGAGATATGAGCCGCCGAAAAAAGAGGGGATTGAAAATGAGATTGTAAAGATCGAATCAACTCCGGTCAAAAAAGAAGTCAAAACCGTGAACACGTGGATTTATGTGGGAACGGTGGTCTTGTCGATTTTGCTTTTGTATGTAGTTGTAAGCACAGTGGTGAAATACGGGAAGATGAGTAGAAGGGACGGTATAAATATGTAAACGCTGCCTTTTACTATTTGCGGTTATTTTCGCGATAAACGCTTGATTCAATATTTTAGTCGTTGCGACATATTTATCAATATGCCTCACTCCTAAAATATTTCATCTAACCGTTTCTCATCGAAAATTCCTCGCAAATAACGGCGGGGGTTTGCGGTAGAGATTTGGTAAATGTTTTGTGTTGAATGGGAATGACGGAGAAGATATTTTATGCACACACCGTTGCTGGTGGGGTTGTAAATTGCATAGAGGACATATATGGCGGCGGGACACACAGTGCCCGCCGTTACGTTTTGGGAGACACACAGAGCGAAGATGAGATTGTAAATAATAAAAGGAATGATGGGGATATATTTTATGAACATACCGATGGTTGTATGTTGTTATAACAACGAAAGTTTATGATTTGAGATTTTGATTCTATATTTTATATACACACCGTTGTTGGTAATAATATATATTCCATAAACACAAAAATGGGCGGGAGGACACGCAGTGCCGTCCCGCTACAATGCGTACATGAACACATAAGATTGCATAAACAAAATAATTATATGAATGTTCAGGTAATAATTTATGTATAAATATGTACACGCCGTACGTAGCGGCGACCGGTTTTTTCGATGCACGAAATAGAAACCTGTGATTTTGTATAAAATGACAGAATTTGTAGCGGCGTGATTACATTCCGCCGCCTGGAGTATGAATGCATACACGATTATGTGCAATACAATTTTATAATTAGATAAACGCCGTACGTAGCGGCTGGCATACGTTACGACGTAAGGAGTAACGATGTCCTGCCGCTATGAGAGAAAGTTGTATCGCCGCAAATTTTATATGTATTAATTTCCACAAACAAAAAAATAAAGCTCCGGGAAACCGGAGCCTTTTTTATTAGTCTACTACATATGGCAACAATGCCACTTGTCTTGCTCTTTTGATAGCAAGTGAGATTTTTCTTTGGTGTTTAGCACAAGCGCCTGTTACACGACGTGGAAGAATTTTACCACGTTCTGTTACATATTTCTTGAGCTTTTGCACATCTTTATAATCGATTGTTTCGTTTTTGTCTGCGCATAGTTGGCAAACTTTCTTTCTTGGACGAAATCTCTTTTGCATGTTTTTCTCCTTTCTTTAATTAGAATGGAATATTTTCATCATTTCTAGGTTCGAAACCTTTGAAATCATCATATCCACCATCGAAGCCGTCGTCAGCCGGTGCATTGAAACCTGAATTTCCGGATGAATGACTTTGGTCTCTGTCCTTCCATTCGATGAAGTCGACATTTGAAGCTACAACTTCTGTCCACGTTCTTTTGTTTCCTTGCTTATCTTCGTAATTTCTTACGGAGAGGCGACCGTTAATCGCGATAAGGTTTCCTTTTCCGACAAAATTGTTGACAACTTCAGCTATCTTACCCCAAACGGCAATGTTGATGAAATCGGCTGTTGCCCAACCCTTTTGTTCATATTCTTGTTTCTTATCCTTTGAGAGTCCCTTGTCAACTGCAAGTGTGAAAGTACAGTTTGCAGTATTTGTGTTAGGCAAATATCTTAGCTCAGGATCTCTTGTTAATCTTCCAATCAAAACTACATTATTCATAGCTTACACCTCTAGTCTTCCTTTGCGATTGTCATGTAACGTAATAGGATGTCGGAAATACGACATACACGTGTTATTTCTTTGATCGCTTCCGGTTCGGATTTGAATTCGAGTAATGAATAATATCCTTCCGGGTAATCATTGATTTCATAAGCAAGCTTTCTTAATCCCCAATTGTCTACTGAGAATTGATTGCCTTCGCCGATAACACTTTTCAATCTTTCGATGAGTGCTTCACGCTTTTCGTCTTCGATGTCAGGACGAAAAACAAGCATTGTTTCGTAATCGTTCATAATTACACCTCCTTTTGGTCTTACGGCAAGAGCGTCTGCCCTTGCAAGGAACAATTAAGTCCACGAGATATTATAACATAATGGGTTAAGTTTTGTCAACGGTTTTAGTGGTGATTTTTTTAGAAAGTTACGGGGAAAAGGTAAGAGTGTGAATGTTTTTAAAATTTATTTGACACAATTTGTTTATACGTGTATAATATACGTGTAAGGAGGAAATGTTTATGGCCAAAACAAAGCCTTACAGAAAAGTTGTTAAAGTTATGAAAGCAAATGGCTGGAAGCTTGACCATACAGAGGGATCACACGAGATTTACATCAAAGATGGTTACATTTGTCCTGTTAAATGCAACAAGAAGGATATTCCTTCGGGAACTTTAACAAGTATTGAGAGGATCACGGGACTAAAATTTTAGCCCCTCTCTCTTTAAAAAAGGAGGTTTTTATGAAGAAACTTATATATCCTTGTGTTGTTCGAAAAGAAGATGACATCTATTATGCAAATTTTCCGGATTTTAACGCCTGCTTTACAGATGCAGAAAGCATTGATGAGCTTTTTGCGAATACAAAAGAAGTTTTAAACGGCGTTATTTTTACTATTCTAAAAAATAAAATGGATTTACCGGCTGCCAGCGAAAATATAAAGTTAGAAGAAGGGGAATTTCTCATTTTGGTTGAATCTCCGGTCGGGGCAATAAAAGATAGGATTAATAATATGGCTGTCAAGAAAACATTGACATTGCCGGCTTGGATGAATGAGATGGCGATGGAGCATGATATAAATTTTTCTCAAGTGTTGCAAGAGGGTCTAAAGAGGGAATTGAATATTAAATAAAGTTTTAAGCACACGTAATTGTGTGCTTTTTTATTGGGGTTATGTAAAGTTTTTATCTTATTTTTATTAAAAAAACCATTGACACGTAATATAATACGTTATATAATATAGTTAACGGAGGTAGAGATGAAAAGTTATTCGTCAAGGGAAGTTATAAAATTATTAGAAGCTGACGGTTGGTATTTGGCTGACGCTGAAGGAAGTCACCATCAGTTCAAGCATGATTTCAAGAAGGGGCGTGTTACAGTCCCACATCCGAGGAAAGATTTACGGCTTAGAACTTTGAAATCAATCGAAAAGCAATCAGGATTAAAATTTAACTAGTCATTTTTTCTCATACCTTAAAGGAGGTTTTTATGAAGTTTAGCGATTATTATTGTTATCCCGCCGTTGTTACATTTTATGAAGACGGAGGGACGGAAACTTATTTTCCGGATTTAGATGTTTATACTTGTAATGATGACGATTCAAATTTGGTTGGATATGCCAAGGAACTTTTAACTTTAACTATGTACGGATTAGAAGAAGACGGAGAGCCTATTCCGGAGCCGACACCATTAAATAAGCTTAAGGTGGGCGAGAATGAAAAGAGTATTTTAGTTGATGTTTTTATGCCGCCTTTTAGATTAAAGAGTAAAAACAAATCGGTTAAAAAGACTCTATCTATTCCAGCTTGGATGAATGAAATGGCGATGGAGCATGATATAAATTTTTCTCAAGTGTTGCAAGAGGGTCTAAAGAGGGAACTAAATATTAAATAAAGTTTTAAGCACACGTAATTGTGTGCTTTTTTATTGGGGTTATGTAAAGGTTTTGTGTTTTCGAGA